>JAGVZW010000034.1 GCA_018302235.1 Candidatus Woesearchaeota archaeon | reverse complement strand
AATAATAAAAATAGGTGGTTCTGAAACATATGAAGCACGTTGTATAAACTGTCATGAAGTTCCAGGTAAACCAGTAGATTTTTGGAAAACCACAAACTATTTATAGTAAATTGTCTCATTATTAAAAAATTAAAGGGGTGTTATCAATGAATAATAAAAAAGCTCAAAGCCTGTCTATGAATACTGTTATAATTGGTATTTTGGTTGTAGTTGTTTTAGTCGTGATAATAGCATTTTTCGTTTATGGTACAAGTACAACAATTACAAAAATAAAAAATGTATTTAGAGGAGCATCAGGTACTGATCTTGCACAAGCAAAAATATCTTGTGAGAATTGGTGTCAAGATGCTAAACTATTCACAAGTGTAGATGAAAAGAAAACATCAGCTTATTGTGTACAATCTTTCAAAATTGATGTTGATGGCGATGGAATAGCAGAAAAAATTAGTAGGGGTGATAATCAAGGAGAATTTTTAAAATATTATTGCGGTCCAAATATACATACAAACGACCAGTATAATGCACAAGGATCACCAACAGATAATAAAGGCATAAATAATGTCGGAGTAAGCTGCGCAGGCGTAAGTGAAAATTGTAACCAATAATTTTTTTCTTTTACTATGAAAACTAATAAAAAAGGAATAGAACTTACACTAGGAACAGTAATTATAGCAATTATTGTAATTATTGTTTTAATAATTATAGTAATATTTTATATAAAAGAAGGAGGTAATTTAATTAATTATTTCAAAGATACTGCAACACAAGTTAACGCATCTCGCTCAAAATTACAATGGTAAAAAAAGGAGATATATCTATTCTTAGAACAGCAATTGAACTCGTAATTGGTGTATTTATAGTTATTTTTTTATATTATATTGGTTCTAATATAGTAGCACCATTAATTTTTGATAAATGTACTAATCAGCCATCATGGGATCTCTTAAAAAAAAATCTAGAAAATATAGATAAAAATGTTTTATCTGAAATAGAATTACCATTTAATAATGAGAATTGTAATTTAGTTTCATTTACTTATGCGCAAGGTAGTATAATAGAACCAAAAGAACAGATAATAGATCTAGAACACCCATTTTTATGCCTTTGTAAAATAAAAGATAATTACTGTGATAATAAGCAATGTTATAAATTTCAAAATATAAAAACAATAAATACAAAACAATTTTCTACAGAAGAATATGGCGCTAATATATTCTTAACATTAAAAAGAACCAATGATCAATTATCCATCACCACAGAAGGTTCAGAAATAAAAGAACAAGTAATAGTAATCTCAAGATTTAAACCAGCAGAACTTAAAGATATTATCTTTTCTAGTTTAGAAATATCTACAACTGAAAAAATAGAAGATGAATTAACAGCAGAGATCGTAGAAGGTAATTGTAAGGGTATTAAAAAAAGAAGCGATTTTTTAAACCAACAACCAGAGATTTGCTTTAAAATAAACAAAATTTACCCTGAAAAAGATCCTAATTTAAATCTTCCATTTGACACAATATCCGGATTAGGATTAACATTTTTTTTCAAAGAAGAATGGATAAATAATTATAAAGATTTTATTCCAATTTTATATACAAAAGATTATTCAACAGAGATAAAACAAAGAGAAAACCTATTTTATTTCAAATATCAAAAATCTCCTACAGATTTTCTAATTAACCCAGAAAATTGTTTAAAATTAAAACAAGGAGAACAAAAAATTACAAAGGTTATAAAGACAAATATTGGCAATAATCAGCACATAGGTGTAAAATATATTCTAGAGGCTAGCTTAACAGGCCAATGGTTGTTTGAAGCCTATTATCAACAATACAATCCATCTCCAGCTATTATTATTCCAGAAAAAGGAATAAATATCCCGGAAAGAAAAACAACAAGTATAGAAAAAATTGAAGAAACAGAATCATTAAAAGCATCGAAAGAGGATCTTTTAAAAGCATTGAAAGATAAAAACGCAGAACAAGGCCGTGATTTTTTAAAAAACAAAGGAATTTCAGAATATTATTTAACAGAAGAGTTAACAATAGATTCTTATCCAATAGAACAGATAATACAAACACAAAAAGGTGATTGTAAATATGAATAATAAAGGAGATTTACTATTATATAAATATATAAGATTTTTTATTTTAATAGCAATATTTGTTAGTTTTTTGATATTTACATATTATAAAATAACAGATTCTACATTTATAAAAGAAAGAGCATTAATTAGAGACCTAACTTTAACAAATGATTTATTTGTTCTATCACAATCAAAATTACAAATAGAATATATTATCCCTGAAGAGTTTGCAATAAAAAGAGAGCAAAACCCCTGCTATTTTCTAATACAAACAGAAAAAGAAATAGTTCCTCAAAAATTCCCTTGCACTGATTTTCCTCAACAAAAAAGCCATAGAATAACTATAAATAAAGGTAAATTAATCCTACAAAATGAATAAAAAAGGTTTATTAGAAGGCTCAGAATTTCCTACCTGGTTATTACAATTAGCAGTTTTAACTGCAATAATAATATTCCTTTCAGCAATAATAATAAAATATAGAAGCCAGGATCTAAATATACCTGAATTACAAACAGAGATTCTTACATTTCAATTACTATACTCTTGTTTAGTAGATGAACCAGGAATAATAAACATAGAAAAATTCACAGAAAATAATATTAAAAATTGTATAAAAAAAGAAAAAATTGGTTTTCAGCTCACTTTAAAAGATCTAAATAATAATATAATTAAAAATCAAAATGAAAAAAATGCATTAATTTTAATGGATTTAATACAAAAATCAAAATTTGATGTATGTACAACAATGCAGGATTCAATTTGTTACACGAAAGAACAGCTAGTTAATTATAAAATGAATAATGAGATAGAAACAGGCATCCTAAAAATAGAGGTGATATTACCAAATGCATAGAAAAGCATCAATAGAATTGACTATAACCTTTATTCCATCTATAATCTTGTTAATTATAATATTTATAATATTCGGTATATATTTCTTTTCTTTCGAAACATTAAACATAAAAGACAATATATCAATAACCAAAGAACAAATCTTTACATTAACATCATTATTAAACACAAAAATTTCTATAGACGAATCAATAGAGTCAAAAGAACTAATCTTTTCAATCAAAGATATCTCATATACAGCCGATTCAATAGGGGTTTCATGTATCTTAAATCAAGACAATTCTAACATATGGAATATTTACGTTTATGGTTATGAAGAAATAAAAGAAGGTCTAGATTTTAAAAAGATAGGTCAATGCCTTGTTGATTTAGAATACTCATATCCAGATTATTTAGATGATTTAGATATAAATCCAATTTTAACAGAATTAAATAGTAAAAACTGTAAAGAAGGCAGAACTTACCTAAAAAACACATATAAAGAAATCACAGAAGATTATATGATAACAAAAATATTTTATCCATTAAAAACAGTAGATTGTCGTGGGCAAACACACTCAGAATCGAAGTCTGATTTCAATGAAATAATAAACCTTCAAGAAGAAAATAACCATAATATTGTATATAAAGAATTGTTATTAAAAGCAGAAAATCACCCAGAAATAAAAGAAAAAGCACAAAAAATATCACTAGAATTATTTAAAAAAATTCCAAAAACATATGCATTTAAATTAGGAACATGCAAAAATGAACCAATAAAAAGAATTCCAAAACACGCAACTCTCCATTATAATTTAGCTTTATCAGTATATAATATAATAACACAAGAAAAACAGCTATTAACTATATATGGAGAAAATCTAATAGGATCAGAAGGCAAAGCTAACCAGCAAGAAATATTCTTACCAACAGAAGATCCCAATAAAATTTTAATTATAGAATTATATGAGGTATTTCAATGTTAAATAAAAAAGGTATGTTTACACCGTTAATAATAATTCTAACATTAATATTTCTTACATCACTAGCCTTCATAATATCCCAAAATAAAGAAAGATTAGAGGTAAATATTGGAGAATCCTCTAGCAATATAGAAAAAACATATACAGATGAATTAAAAATAAATTTATTCTTAAATGAAGCAATAAAACAAACAATAGAAGACATAGAAGAACAAATAGAAACCAATGGAGGATATGCAGCCCAAAAATGCAGTATAGATAATTTAGAAGAAACATATATTATATGGAATACATGTCAAGAATTAAACCCAGAAAAAGAATTTAAAGAAGAATTTGATAAAAAAATAAAATTATATACAGCAAGTTTTAATATTTTCTTAGAAAAATATTATTTTAATAGAAAACTTTTAGAATCAGAGAAATTAAAAATAAAAGAAATAACAGAGGAAAAAATTATATTTGATTCAATAATATTAAATAATTCATTAACAAATCTAACAATTTTTTATACATATTTCCCAGAAATAAGCTACAAAACACCAGATTTTAATATATATTATGATTTATATTTAATATTTTCTGAAAACTGCATAAATCAACCACAGACAAAATGTGAAGCAAAAATAAAAGAAAAATACCCAAAAACAACCTATTTTTTTAAAAATAACCTGTTATATTTTGAATTAAATAATTTAAGGCTAGAAATAGATTTAAAAAAAGAACTTCAAAAAAAATATAATCCACTCCTTAATGAATAAAAATCTTTTTATAAAAGAATAAAAAAATCAATTTATGTTTCGTTTAAGTTATGATACAATCATAGAAAAAATTTCTTCTACAAAAAATATATCAAAACAAGAGATAGAAACAAAAATACAAGAAAAAATAATAGAACTTCAAGATTTAATATCAAAAGAGGGTGCCGCACATATAATAGCAAATGAACTGGGTGTTAATCTCTTTGAAATACAAAATAAAGATCTAAAAATTAATGAAATTATTCCAGGTTTAAATTCTGTAAACACTATAGGAAAGGTAACAAATATATTTGAAATAAGGAGTTTTTCTACATCAACAAGAGCAGGTAAAGTAGCTAATATTATAATTGCAGATGAAACCGGCTCTCTTAGATTAACCATATGGGATGAAAATCTAATAAACAAAATTCAAAATTTAAAGGAATTAGATATAGTATCAATTAAAAATGCATATTCTAAGGAAAACAATGGCTTTAAGGAGTTGCATTTAGGCTCAAAATCATCCCTAGAAATAAATCCCCCTGGGATTTCAATTGAAGAGATAAAAATATCTAGAATGGAAAAAAAACAAATTAAAGATCTTAAAGATAATGAGAATGCAGAAATATTAGGTACAATAGTTCAATTATTTGAACCAAGATTCTACCAAGCCTGCCCAGTCTGCAATAAAAAAGTAAATTTTTTAGAAGATCATTATGAATGTTCAAATCACGGCAGTATTTCACCAAAACAAATCCCAATATTAAACATGTTTATTGATGATGGTACAGCAAATATAAGAGCTGTTTGTTTTAGAGATCAAGCAGAAAAAATTTTGGGTCAAAACCCAGAAGATTTTAATATAGTGAAGTCACAAACAATGGGCAAACAGTATATTTTAAAGGGACGCACAAAAAGAAACGAAATGTTCGATAGAACAGAATTTACAATTACTGAGATACAAGAACAAAATCCAAAAGAACTTTTAAAAGAAATGGAATCTTCAATTAATATTTAAACACATGTTATTTAGAACACACATAGTATTCGGAATGTTAATTTCAGCTTTCTTAATAAAATATCTCAATTTAGAACACCCATTAATTTTTTCAACAATATTAGTTATTTCTTCTTTACTTCCAGATATAGATTCTTCAAAATCGAAGATTTCAATACCAATAATAAGTAGACTAATAGAGAATATCTTTGGGCATAGAAGATTCTTTCATTCTATCTTTCCTTCTTTAATCTTTTTATTATTAAGTATCGTTTTTTCTTCATTATACCCTTTAGCAATATTCTTAGGTTATTTAGCCCACCTTTTAATAGATGCTTTAACCAAAGAGGGTATAATGCCTTTATTTCCTATTACAAAGATAAAAATTAATGGCTTTATAAGGACAAATTCTTTTATGGAAAATATATTATTTTTAATTTTAATTATATTAAATCTATTAATTTTTTTCAAATATCTATAACAAAAGATTTTTATAAGGTAATAAATAACAAAAGACATGTTAGATAAGGTAAAAGAA
Source organism: Candidatus Woesearchaeota archaeon (assembly GCA_018302235.1). Lineage (GTDB taxonomy): Archaea > Nanobdellota > Nanobdellia > SCGC-AAA011-G17 > GW2011-AR18 > DATDVT01. The sequence continues at coordinate 49,341 of JAGVZW010000034.1, read as the reverse complement.
TTATTTATTCTATTATATTCATTACCAAGCCTAATTTCTAGTGTAGGTTATTTTGGTTTATTCTTAATCATATTTGCAGAAACAGGGCTAATGGTTGGTTTTTTTCTTCCAGGAGATTCATTACTTGTTACAGCAGGATTATTTGCATCAAAAGGAGACTTAAATATATTTTTTTTAATTATTTCATTATGTACAGCAGCAATTCTAGGAGATTCAACAGGGTATTTTATCGGAAAAAAAGCCGGGCAAAGATTATTTCAGAAAGAAGACTCCAGATTTTTTAAAAAAAAATATTTATGTAAAACACAAGAATTTTATGAAAAATATGGTGGAAAAACAATAGTTTTAGCAAGGTTTGTACCAATAATAAGAACATTTGCTCCAGTAATAGCAGGAATAGCCAAAATGAATTATAAAAGATTCTTATTTTTTAATATTTTTGGTGGAACATTTTGGGTTACAGGGATGTTACTAGTTGGTTATTTTTTGGGAAAATTAATTCCAAACATAGAACAAAATATTCATCTAGTTATAATCTTAGTTATTGTAATCTCATTTATACCAGTACTTATAGAATATTATAAAACAAAAAACACAGTTATTAAACATTAAATTCATAAAATTTAAAAAGGGTACAAAGCAGGCAAAGTAATGAAAAAAATATTTATAATCTTAATCCTATTTATTTTAACTGCTTGTTCAGATTCACAAATCACTGAAAATCCAACAATACAAACCATTGAAACAACAGAAACTACAGAAAATACAAATTTAATAGCAAAACTATCTGATGTTCCTTTAAATTCAATAAAAAAAGCCAGTTACAATGGTGAAGAAATCATTCTTGTAAATTTTAATAATGAGATAAAAGCATATATAAATAAATGCCCCCACAAAGGTTTACAATTGGATGAATCTAGTTTAAAAGATGATAAAATTCAATGTCCATGGCATCAGGCAACATTTAATCCAAGCACAGGTGCATATTTAGGTCAAGCAGATGGACAAAATTTTAATTTAAATGGATTAACATTAGTTAATTTGAAAATAGAAAATGAAAACATATATGCAGCATAAAAATGGTGGAATTAATCAATATATCTTCAGCATTTACCTATGGATTAAGTAGTTCTTTAGCATTATGTCTAGCATCATGTCTTCCAATATATTTACCAATATTATTTAGTCACGGAGAAAATAAAGGGTTTAGAATATCAATTGGATTTGCTATAGGTCGTTATGCAGGATATACCTTTTTAGGCATAATAGCAGCTATATTAGGGGCTACATTTTTAGATTTTTTTAATAATATCCTTCCTAAAATATCTATATGGATAATTTTTATATTTGGTTTATTCACAATAATTTTTGGTATTTTAATATTAGTTAAAAAAGAAATTAACATAAAAGAAAAAAATTGTAAAACAAATATAACTAAATTAAGAACAGCCAATAATCCACTTCTTGCCTCTGTTTCCTTTGGTTTCATATCCACAATAACCCCATGCATTCCAGTATTTACCTTCCTTTTATTACCATTTGCTATAGGAAAAAACATAGGAGAAACAGTGTTAATAACAGTAGCATTCGGATTAGGAGCAAATATTGTTTTTATAATATTAAGCATTCTAATAGGCTTTGGGATGAAACATCTTAAAGAAAAATTTTATAGATGGAAAAGAAAATTAGAAATATTTAGCGGAATATTTTTAATTATATTTGGTTTATTTTATCTTTTTTGGTCAATAGGTCCATTATTTTTTAATTGGCAATATAAAAATTTTATACTTCCAACCATATTTGATTTTTTAAAATTTATAAAATACTTAATAATATGAAAGAAAAAATACTAAAAATAATATTGGTATCTATTTTTCTATATTTTTTAATCTCAATATTTTATATAATATTACCGCAATTTAATATTTCTTCATTTTTTTATATTTTAGGAAAATTAAGTGGACTAATAGGATTCTTATTTCTATCAACCCTTATATTTTCAGGGGACACAGCAAGATTTTTTGATAAATTCTTTGGTATTGATAAAATTATAATATTTCAAAGAAAATTCTCACTGGTAACATCAATATTTGTTATTTTACATCCCATATTTTTTATCATATCAACAAAATCTATAGTAAAATATATTCTCCCAGATTTTACAACAACACCCCTAGCTATAGGTATATTATCGCTTTATCTTTTTATTTGTATAATGATAGCATCTTTATTATATAAAAGAATTTCTTATTCAAAATGGCAATATATACACATTTTAACCTATATACTCTTTGGTTTAAGTTTATATCACATACTAACAATAGGATCTGATATTCAAAATTTGAAAATAATATACGCATTTTTATTTGCTATGCTTTGTATTGGTATTATATATAGAACAACATATAAAATTAAACAAAAAAAATATAAATTTACAGTATCAGATATACAAAAAGAAACACATAATGTATTTACAATAAAAACAAACAAAACATTCTCATTTAAGCCAGGTCAGTTTTGTTTTTTAAGATTGAATAAAAACAAATTGTATGCCAGACATCCATTTACAATCTCAAGCTCTAATTTAGATAAAGAATTATCATTTACTGTGAAACTCAAGGGTAAGTTTACAGAAGAACTTTATAAATTACAAAAAAACGAAGAAATTTTTATAGATGGTCCATTCGGTATATTCACAATCGAAGACAAAACAAAAAATTTAGTTTTTATAGCAGGTGGCGTTGGTATTACACCATTTATGAGCATGATTAGGTCTCAATTACAAAGTAATACAAAACAAAACATTACATTATTATATGCTGCAAAAACAGAAGAAGATCTAATATTTAAAGAAGAGTTGGATAAAATAAATAAAGATTGGTTTAAAGTAAGATATATATTAAGTAGAGAAGAATCTACATTTTGTAAAAACGGCTATATAGATAAGGATATAGTAGAAAAAGAAGTAAAAGATATCAAAAATTCAGTTTTTTATCTATGTTGTCCAGAGAAAATGAAAAAATCTCTTAAAAAAAGTTTAATCAATGTAAATAATATAAAAACTGAAAGTTTCTTTTGGTAATCTATTCTTCTATTTTAAAAGTAATTCTATCCTTAAATTCCTGTTTTTTTCCCTGATTCCACCACTGTACAGGCCTAAAATAGCCCACAACCCGACTATATACCTCACAAGGAATAACTTTTTCTTTCAATTTGTTCACCTCCATCAATTTCTATACCATGTTGATTTAATTCAGCATTCGTATGATCATATGGACATACATAATGTTTTCCAGATATATATCCATGTACAGGGCAAATACTAAATGTAGGGGTTATTGTAAAATATGGAAGTTTAAAATTGTACGCTATTTTTTTTATTAGATTTTTAGTTGATTCATAATCGTTTATTTTTTCTCCCAAAAAGATATGTAGCACTGTCCCACCAGTATATTTGCATTGAAGTTCATCTTGGTGCCCAAGAGACAACAAAACATCATTTGTAAATGTAACCGGGAGTTGTGTGCTGTTTGTATAATATGGTGTTTCTAAAGTACCAGCGGTTATAATCTCTGGGTATTTTTCTTTATCATGTTTTGCAAGTCTATATGAAGTACCCTCTGCTGGTGTAGCCTCTAAATTGTATAGATGACCAGTTTCTTCCTGATATTCTTTTAATTTTACTCTCATAAAATCTAAAGCATCAACAGCAAAATTTTTGCCTTCTTCAGTATTTATTCCCCTTTTAAGATGATTTAAACATGCCTCATGCATACCACATAAACCTATGGTAGAAAAATGGTGTTGTAAATTTCCAAGGTATCTCTTAGAATATGGCAGAAGACCATTATCCATACATTTCTCTACTTCCTTTCTTTTTATCTCTAAAGACGTCTTTGCTAAAAACATCATCCGTTCTAATCTCTTAAAAAACTCTTCTTTTGTTTCAGATAAAAACCCAATCCTTGGTAAATTTATTGTTACTACCCCCACACTGCCTGTTTGTTCCCCAGAACCAAATAAACCCCCAGTTTTTGCCCTCAATTCATTTAAATTTAATTGAAGCCTACAACACATACTTCTAACATCACTAGGTTTTAAAGAGCTATTAATGAAATTCTGAAAATAAGGTATACCATATATGGATGTCATTTTAAATAATAATTGTGCATTTTCATCATCCCAATCGAAATCTTTTGTTATGTTATACGTAGGTATTGGGAAAGTAAATATTCTTTTATTCATATCCCCTTCCATCATTATTTCAATAAATGCTTTGTTAATAAGATCCATTTCGTTTTGAAAATCTCCATATTTTTCTTCTTGGATTTTTCCACCAATAACAATATGCTCATTTTTTAAATCATCTGGAACCCTCCAATCAAAAGTAAGATTAGTGAATGGAACTTGATTACCCCACCTAGATGTTTGATTTATACCAAAAATAAATTCCTGCATACTTTGTTTTACTTGTGTATATGTTAAATTATCTTTTCTAATAAAAGGAGCTAAATATGTATCAAAACTGCTTAAAGCTTGTGCACCAGCCCATTCATTTTGTAAAGTACCAAAAAAATTAACAATTTGCCCAAGAATAGCATCAAAATGTTTTGCCGGTTTAGCTGCAATCTTCCCAGGTATACCATTAAAACCATCTGTCAGCAATTGATAAAGCGACCATCCAGCGCAATATCCAGCAAAAATACCATGGCTAAGATCATGAATATGTAAATCTGCATCCCTATGAGCAAAACTCACATCTTGAGGATAAACAGTATTTAATGTATATTCTGCTATTGTAGCCCCACTAATATGTGCTTGCAGACCAGACATAGAATAACCAGCATTACTATTCTCGTTTGTTCTCCAATCTTTTTTTTCAATATAACCAGATATAATCTTATTAATATGCGTTAAAAAAGAATTTGATTCCCTAAATTCCATTCTTTTTTGTCTATAGAGGATAAAAGCCTTAGCTATTTCACTATGTCCTCTTTTTATTAAAACTCTTTCTACTATGTCTTGAATATCTTCAACAGTTGGTATCTTATCTATAAAATTATACTCTAAAATAGTAATTACTTTTTCTGTTAATATTTCTGCTTCTTTTTTATCATCTTTACCAACAGATTTTGAAGCATTAAGTATGGCATTTGTTATCTTCCACCTATTAAACAAAACAATAGTTCCATCTCTTTTTTTTATAAATTGCATTGATGCTTCCATGTTACCTCTTTATTATTAAATTATAGATACATATTTTTAAATTACTATCAAATAAAGTAAATTATTATAAGTATTTATTCTATTAAAAGGTTGTTATTTCTAAAGGAAATACAAGATGAAACTACCAACAAATAGTTATTTCTCTCCGGAATATACTGTTAATTCTCCAAATAAGGTTTTATAGTGGTGTTTATTTTCCTTAGTATCTTTAAAGTTAGCTTGGTTCAAATATAAAGATATCTCGCCTTTAAGATTTTCTTCAATAGGTTCAAATCTCTTTATTATACCTGTTACAAATCTCCCATAGGTATTTTTTTGTTTCCCAAAATCCAAAATATAAAATTTTCCATTTGGTTTTAAAATTCTATTAATTTCAAGAAAAGTAGGGATTCTATTTTTTGGTAAATGGTGAATTACAAGACTAGAAAATACAATGTCAAAAAAATTATTTTCAAATGGAAGTTTTATTCCATCATATCGTTTTAATACAATATTTGAATTAAGTAACTTGTTTCTAGCTGTATTTAATATGTGTTTATCAATATCTACCCCATAAAGATTAGATTTAACATTTTTATTAATTATTTTTAAAAGTGTCCCTGTTCCACACCCGAAGTCTAAAATTGTAAAATTATCTTTAAGTTTTGCTAATTTTATAAAACTTTTTTTTATTTTTTCTTCCTTCATGAATGTCTTTAAAAACAAATCAAAAAATCTTGTTAAAGATTTAAATTTTAATGCAGGTATATATTCCTTTTCCATATTTTTTTATTTAACTAGAACAATTTAAAGATTTTTATGAATTAGTTAATGACATAAATCATCATTTAATATTTGTTCTTAAGTAAATTAGATGATTAACCTAAATAATGTTATCAAAATACATTTCTTTTGTTGTAACTAGATTATAACTCCACGATTTGATTTTCTTCTAAAACAATTACTTCAAAACCAAGTAAAGATTTTTTAAATTTTAAGGCGTCTTCTTTGAAACCAACTATTTTGCCATAGTGCATCGGTATCGTTATTTTAGGTTTTATTATTTTTACTGCTTCTACTGCTTCCACTACATTCATTGTGTAAGTGCCTCCAATAGGTAAAAAAGCTATGTTTATATCATTTAGTTGGTTAAATTCAGGAATTAGATCTGTATCTCCACAAAAAAGAATTCTTTTATTTTCTATCTCTAAAATATAAGATAACCAATTATTTTCTTTAGGATGAAATTTTTTATTTATATTATAGGAGGGTATAGTTTGTATTTTTATTCCTTTCTGAATCGTTTCTTGGAATGGTTTTAATTTAATAGATGGAATTTTAATATCTTCCGGGGTAATTATTATGGTATCTTTACTTTGTATTTTATTCATGTCTTTTTGTGAAAAATGGTCATAGTGAGAATGTGTTATTAAAATTAAACTCGCCTTTTCTGTTTCATGGATTTGATACGGATCTAAATAAATCAAATTTATTCTAAAAGAACTGTGACCAAGCCATTTAATTTCCATATATAGAATAAATTATAGACATATAAAAACTTTATTTTCTTAAACTAGATATTCCCGTCCGGCTTGCAGTGGAGTTATTCATTCTTTCTTTAAGTTTTTATAATTTTCTATATCATCCCAAGTTTTGAAGACTATTTTTTCTACTTTTCCTTCCCCATTCATAACACATTCGTCTATCTCGTGATGTTTACATATTAATGGTCTTTCTATATAATTTATACATTTATTCTGTTTAGAATCATAGAATTTGCAGGGTGTTACAAACTCAACTACCCAATCGTCATCTTGATCAATGTATACAACAACATTTTCATGGGCTATTAACCATTTAATCTCATCAAAATCTTTATCATTTTCTGGTTTATCTATTACCACAGAAGCATATTTACAGCAAGCAGCATGGCATTCTTCACAATTTATATTTGTCATGGAGATAGGAAAGAAGAGAAATATTATTTAAAGGTTACTCAAACAAGTTTTTAATTAACTCTTCTTTATTAAATTTCTTAAGATCTTCATAATTTTGTCCACAACCTAAAAAAATAATTGGTTTTTTTGTTACATAAGTCGCTGAGATCATCGCACCGCCCCTATCATCTATATCTGTTTTAGAGAGAATTATAGCATCAATTCCAATTTTTTTATTAAACTCATTTAGTTGTAAAACTACATCGTTTCCAGTTATAGATTCACCAACGAAGATCTTTAAATCTGGTTTTACTACTCGATTAATCTTTTCTAATTCTGACATAAGATTTACATTTGAATGTTGACGACCAGCTGTATCAATCAAAACAACATCAATATTTTTTGCTTTAGCAAAAACCCTGCTATCAAAGGCTACAGCCGACGGATCTGAACCATAATCATGTTTTATTACCTTAACACCCAATCTTTCCCCATGGGTTTCTAATTGTTTAATTGCTGCTGCTCTAAAAGTATCAGAAGCTGAAATTACCGTTGTAATATTCTTTTGTTTTAAAAAATAAGCTACCTTAGCAATCGAAGTAGTTTTTCCTGTTCCATTAATTCCCACAAAACAAATAACATATGGTCTTTTTTCTTTAATCTTTTCTAGTAGATTAATCTGTTCAACATCAAATAAAGAAATTATAGAATTTCTTAATGAATCTCTAATTAGATCTTCTATTTTTGATCTTTGTAATTGTTTTTCTATTATTGTTTTAGATAGATCTTCTTTAATTTTCTCCACTACCTCTACAGCAACATTATTTTCTAATAATAATAATTCTAAATCCCAAAATAACTCATTAAATTGCTCTTTTGATAGTTTTTTTGTTATTATCTTTTCTTTTACTTTATTGAAAAAACCCACCCCTTTATCTGCATGCTCTTTTATTTCTTCAACTAAATCATCCCTTTTAATTTCATCAATAGTATCTGCTTTAGTAGATTCTTCTGTCAAAGTTTCATTTTCTATTTTTTTAGAAAGTTTTGATATAGTATTCTTTAATTTTTCTTTAAATGTATTAAACATAACCTAGTAAGTAACTAAAATTTTAAAAATATATCTATAATGAATTAAAAATCTGTTTTGCTTTCTTAGAATCATTATGTTTAATACATTCTATAATCTCATTATAACGTTGATCAAATCCGTTATATAATGATATTTCTTTATTTTTTTGAAGATGCGTAAAAGCACTAGCCTTTATTTTTTTTTCAATTTTTTCATTTAAATGATAAAGAGGATGATTTCTATTTAGTGGTGGTTTTGGTCTCAACTTTTCTAAAATATTTAATTCTTTTTCTTTATATTCTTTAACCTCAGGCCTCAAAGATCCTTTTATTTCTATGTTTTGTCTTTTCTTATATGCGTTCTTTATTAAAATATGATATGATAATCTTTTATACACATCCTGCAAAACATTATGTAGTTCATTATACGTCTGTTTATTTAGATTAGGAATACGATTTAATAAAACCAATAAATTTGAAAATTCCTCTCTAGCTTTTTCTTTCTCTCCATTTATTAATAAGACATCAAGCTCCGTTAGTCTTTTTTGAAAATCCTTTAATGTTAAAACACTTTGGCATTTTATTAAACATTTGAAATTTTTCTTTTTTATATAATTTAGTAATATTTGAGAAGAAGGCAAATCTTGTGGTACTTCATAATTAGCTATTTCATCCACTATCTCCAATGCTTGTTTTAAACCAACAGCATCTCCTTTTTCTGCAAATAAATTAGCCTCATTTATATGTAAATATAACCTTAATTCATTAAATAAGATATTTGTTTTCTTTTTAAAGTTCTCTTTAGTTTTATTTGGCAATTTATCATATAAGTCCTTTATTTTATGATATTGTTTAACAGCTTCTAAAAATTTACCTTGCTCTATATTTTTAAAAGCCATTTCTAATCTTTTTAAATAATTCAGACTCATAATATCCATATTATCTTTATTTCCTCATTCTTTATATATTTTTTGTATGAGTCAAAGCATTCATTTTTTCTATGACTACTGTTGCATAAGATCCCTTTGAAATTGTGAATTCTATTACATTTTTTCTAATTTTAAAGTCATTAATTTTAACAATTAATTCTCTTTCTTTAGACAAAGAGATTAATTCTGGAAGCGATTTAATAATAAAATTTTCTTTAGTTATTTTTTCAATTTTTAAGAATTTATTATATATTTTTTCTATTTCCTTATTCTTAAATTCAATATCAAAAGAAATTATTGGAATCTGCATATTTTCAGGCTCTTTCTCTAAAAAAGTTAGATTATTGTATGAAATAGAATCTTGTTTTTTTAAATAATCAGATACAACCAAATTCCACAGATAAGATTGATAAGCTGAAATATATAATAAAAGAAGGTGTTTATCTATTTTTCTTAATTCATTTATAGGAGAATTTGATTCATGATTATTTATTAATGTAATAGCCTTTTTAAAATCATGGTTGATTAAAGCCCTGCCAATTTCTATATTATTTTTCGAAAATCTTTGTTTTCCAAAATAATTTTCTATAAATGAAATTTTTATTGGTTTTTCATTCAATTTAATCTTGAATTTATTTGCCTTTAATGCGCCCAAAACAATCGGTTTTGAACCATAGTGCAACGTCTCTATTGTTATATCTTTTATTTTTAAAGAATAAATTTTCTCTTTTTTAACCCTAAATAATGAAAAATATTGTGTTGTGATTCCTTGTTTATCCTTTAATCCAGCATATCCTATTTGTGACCTTTTTAGATGTAATCTTTCTTGTAGAATTTTAACCACATCAAGTGTATTCCATTGTTTTTTAGTAAGTTTTATATAAAAATAAGGGCCAGGTTTAGAATCCAATTCAATAATTTCTTCAACGATAAAATCCTCTGGTCTTTGTTTTATTTTATACATAAGAATCTTTATATAGAGGTTAAATTTAAATTTTTTTATGAGAGTATTTTGTATCATAGACGGGTTAGGAGATAAGCCTTGTAAAGTTTTAAATGGAAAAACACCCCTAGAATACGCTAGAATATATAATTTAAATTACTTAGCAAGAAATGGTAAAACAGGGATAGTTTACACAGTACAACCAAATTTTGTCCCACAGAGCGACCAAGGTGTTTTAAGTTTATTAGGCTACAATTTAGACAAGATATATACGGAAAGAGGTCCCCTGGAAGCTGTTGGTGCGAATATAGAGTTTAGTAATGGAGATTTAGCCTTTAGAGCTAATTTTGCTACAGTATATAAAGGAAAATTAATAGATAGGCGAGTGGGTAGAAATCTCACTACCAAAGAAGCAGAAATCTTAGCCAAAGACATTAATAGGAATATAAAATTAGATATTGGTTTTGAATTTAAGCATACAATAGAACATAGAGCAGTATTAGTTTTAAAAAAAAATCAAGGAGTAATTTTAAATAATAAAGTTAGCAATGTTGATTCAGAATATAGCGGCACTTTAAATTGCAGAGCATTAAATAGAAATGCTATATGTACTGCAGGAATAATTAATGAATTTTTAACAAAATCAAAAGAATTACTTCAAGACCATAAAATAAACAAACTTAGAGAAAAAAAAGGATTGCTAGCTGCAAATTTTATTTTATTAAGGGGGGCTGGAAATCAACTTCCAATTTTAAAGAAAAAAAAGAATTGGTGTGCAGTATTAAATATGCCCTTAGAAATAGGAATAGGAAGGTTATGCGGCATGCATATCCTTAAAGTTCCTTCTTTAGACCTAAAACGCGATTTATATAAGAATTTATATAATAAATTAGAATTTATTATTAAAAATGCTAAAAAGGCAATTAAAAAAAATAGTTATGATGTATATTATATTCATTTTAAAGAGATAGATATACCAGGCCATGACAATAGACCAAAAGATAAGGCTAAAATGTTAGAAATTTTAGATAAAAAGTTCTTCTCTTTTTTAAAAAATCTTAAAAATGTTGAGATTATAGTCACGGGCGACCACAGCACACCCTGTGAATTAAGAAAACACAGTGCAGATCCTGTTCCAATATTGTGGTATGGTCACGGTAATGATAACGTCTTAGAATTTAATGAAAATAGCTGTAAAAATGGAGAATTAGGGGAATTATTTGGCAATGAAGTCTTAAGTATTTGCAGATGGGAATAAGTTTTAATTAGCATGAAATACAAATATTTAAAATAAGAAATAATTTCTTTAAAAAAATGAAAGTAGAGAATTTAATTACATATGAAACATTATATGAAATCTTAAGATTAGAAAAATTTAAAAAAGAATTGCAATGTTTAAATAATGAATTTTATAAAGATGTAATAAATTACCTAAAAGATAAAAAAAATATATTGCTTTCACAAGAAAATAAAGATAGTGTTTTTACCTCTCAAAGTGTATTAAAAACAAGAAAACAGATAGAAAACATACATAAAATCTTGAGAGAATTATATGAAAGAAGGGAAAGCAAGATTGTTCAAATGGCTATGTTCCATAGTAGAATTCAAACCAATACAGAAGATAAAAGAAATTTATTAAAAGAAGAAGAAGAATTTTTTAATAACTTAGTTGAATTGTTTGTAAAATACAGAATTGAGGTTTTAGACAGTATTTTAGCAGAGAAAATTCCTGATTTAAATTTACCAAAAAATATAAAAACAGAAGAAAAACATAAAAAAAATATAGTAAAATTTTTAGAATTCATTCCGAAATTTATCGGAGAAGATTTAAATATGTATGGGCCGTACGAAATAAATCAAGAAGTTGAATTACCTTTAAAAATAATTGAAATATTGGAAAATACAGGAAAGGTGGAAAAGATATGAAATTGCCAAAAACAATAAAAAGATATTGTCCCAAATGTAAAAAAATTAATATTCATAAAGTAGAGCAATATAAGTCTAGTGGAAAAAGAGGCACTCTGACTAAAGGTTCAAAATCAAGAGCTAAAAAAAGAGGCCAATCTAGAGGGCACGGAAATCAAGGAAGATACTCAAAGCCAGCAGTTTCTAAATTCAAAAGAGTAGGTGCAAAAATAAGTAAAAAAACGACACTAAGGTTTGTTTGTGAAGTTTGCAAAAAAGCAACACAACAAACACAAGGTATTAGAGCTAAAAAGGTGGAGATAGAATGAAACAAAGAAAAAACAAATCTCAATTTTTTAAAGTTAGATGTAATAAGTGTAAAAATGAACAAAATGTCTTTAATAAATGTAGTTCAGAAATAAAATGTCTAGTTTGTGATGAAATTTTAGCAATGCCAACAGGTGGAAAAAGTAAAGTTATTGCTAAAATTTTAGAGGCTTTAGAATAAAAATGTATTATAGGAAAGTAGGTCGTCCAGAAGTAGGAGATATCATTCTGTGTACAGTAAAGACAATTTTACCACATTCTGTTTTTGTTGATATTATTGAATATAAAAATTTAGAGGGTATGATTCATATTTCTGAAATTTCTCCAGGAAGAATAAGAAATTTAAGAGAATTTGTAAAAGAAGGTAAGACAATTGTTTGTACGGTATTAAATATAGACTTGCAAAAAGGACATATAGATCTATCCTTAAGAAGGGTAAACACATCACAAAGGGTTCAAAAACTAACAGAATTCAAACAAGAAGAAAAAGCAGAAAAGTTTTTAGAGATTGTAGGAAAAGATTTGAATTTAGATTTAAAATCTATGTACGAAAAAATAGGGAAAAAAGCAATTGAACAATACGGAAGTTTATATTTATTTTTTCAAAATATTGTTGCTAATAAGGATCTAATAAGAGATATATGTGATGATGAAAAATTAGGTGAGAATATTTACAATTTTATTAAAGATAAAATTAAACCCGTTGAAGTAATCATATCAGGGGTATTAAAAACAATTAGTTACGATGATGAGGGAATTAATATCATTAAAAAAACCCTAGAAAAAGCAGAAAAAGAAGATGGCGTAAGAATAACATATTTAGGGGCTCCAAAATATAAGATTGATGTGAAAGCCAAAGATTATAAATCTGCTGAAAATACATTAAAAAAGGTTTTAAATGAGATAACTAAAGACTTTGAAAAATATAAGTGTGAATTTGAATTCGAAAGAAAAAAAAATGAATAGAATATATTATTGTTCAGTTTGTAAGGAATATACTTTTAAAAAAAAATGTTGCGAACAAGAAACAATAGATCCACGTCCAGGTAAATTCAGATTTAATTATTATCCAAAACAAAGGTTAGAATATAAAAAACTATTATAAAAAAAATTATGGCATACTTTTATAAATAATAAGACTCTTTTTTTAATATGATTGACTTTAATGAACTTGAAAAAATAAAATATAAAAACCCCATAATGATCGAAGGCCTACCTGGAATTGGAAATGTAGGTAAAATAGCAGTTGATTTCATTATAGAAATTTTAAAACCAATAAAAGTTTTTGAACTAATCTCAGATAAGTTGCCTGCCTGTATTTTCGTAGATAATAACAACATAGGAAGATTATGCTGTATAGAGGTTTATTATAAAAAAATAAAAGGAAACGAATATTTTTTTGTTTCAGGAAATGCACAACCAGTAAACGAAGAAGGTGTCTATGAATTAGCTAATTTTTTATTAAATATATTAAAAGACAATAATGGAAAAGAAATTGTAACTATAGGTGGGATTGGATTAGAACAAATCGAAAAGGATGTTAAAGTGTATTATATCGCAAGTAATACCAAAATAGTAAAAAAATATAATCTTAACAAATTAAAAAGATATTGCGATAGTTTTGCTGGACCAGTTTTAGGTGTCACAGGGGTTTTAGTAGGTTTATCACAAAGAAAACAAATAAGTTGCATTAATTTATTAGTCGAAACAGGGGCTAGTATGCATTATGTCGGAATTCATGGTGCTAGAGAGGTTTTAAAGATATTGAATGATAAATTTAATTTTGGGTTGAATATAAAAATGTTAGATAAGGAAATTAACTCATTAGAAAAAGAAATTACTAAAAAAATTGAAAAAGTAATAGAATTAAACCAAGAAATAGAACAGAAAAAAATGAGAGAATTTATGAGTTATATCGGTTAATCAGGCAAATCTGATTGGATAACAAGACTATTTTAACAAACCATTTCTGTGCATGCTTCAGAAACATCTTCCATACAGATGCATTGATTGCATCCACTATTTAAAAGTTATATAATTCTTAAATCAGACTTAATAAAGTTTTATAAATCCTTAGTAGATTAAAATATCTGTGAAATGGAGATTAATTTAAAATGAATGATTATGTTGAATGTAATGTTGACTTGCATATGCATGGTTTATATTCTAAAGCAGTAAGTAAAGAAATGACACCCAAAATCATTGCAGAACAGGCTCCATTAAAGGGTTTACATCTTATTGGGAGTTCAGATATATTGCATAGTAAATGGTGCAATCTTGTAAAAAAGCAATTAAAAGATATTGGAGATGGTCTTCTTGAAGCGGAAAATGGGACTAAATTTATTTTACAAACAGAAGTAGAAGATTCTAACAGAGTGCATCAAATAATCTTTTTTCCTAGTTTTTCTAAAGTAGAAGAAGTTAAAGAAAGACTTAAGAATAAATGTAAAAATTTTGATTCTGATGGTAGGCCTAAAATTTGGGTTAATGGGGAAGAATTAACTGAGATTTGTACTGAAGCAGATTGTTTAGTTGGGTTTGCTCATGCATTTACGCCATATTTCGGTTTATATGGAAAATTTAATTCTTACAAGGATTGTTTTGGTGATCAATGGAAAAATATTCATTTTTTAGAATTGGGTTTAAGTGCAGACACAAATATGGCAGATAGAATTTCTGAATTGCATAATTTGACATTTACCTCAAATAGTGATGCTCATAGCCCCTGGCCAAATAAATTAGGTAGGGAATTTAATAGATTTAGATTAAAAGAAATTAGTTTTGATGAAATCGCAAAGGCACTGAAAAGAGAGCAAGGAAGATGTTGCGTTCTTAATGTTGGATTTAACCCTTTAGAAGGAAAATATCATAAAACAAGATGTACTGGTTGTTTAAGCTTCTATGATCCAAAGGAAGCGCAAATGTTAAACTGGAGATGTTCAAAATGCAAAAAACCTATTAAGAAGGGTGTTGATTTTAGAATTGAAGAATTATCAGATTTATCTTTTGGTAAACACCCAGATCATAGACCAGAATATAAATATGTTGTACCATTAAGTGAAATAATAGCTTTAACTAAAGGTATAAAGAATGCATGGTCTACAAAGGTCCAAAGTTTATGGCAAGAATTTGTTAATAAACTTGGAAATGAAGCTGATATTTTATTGAACGCAGATATTAATAAAATTTATGAAATCGATAAAGATGTTGCTAAGTATATTGGTTTTTTTAGAGAGAATAAAATTAAATATATTCCAGGTGGTGCAGGGGTTTATGGTCGTCTTATTAAACCCGATGAAGAATTTGATATTAATCTTGTAAGCGTAGGACAAAAGTCAGTATTTGATTTTTAAAAAATAAAAGAACATAAATTTATTCATAAGATTTTTCAATAGTAATTGATTGTGACGCAGATTCTTTATACGTATACTCTATTGTAACAGATAAAGATTTTTCAAAAGCAGATGTTTGTAAATTTGTTGTGTCTATACTACAGGACATTTGTTTTAAGCCCTGTGATAATTTTATATGCCCTTCGTTTGCATTATCCAAAGCAGCACATTTTATTGGTACATTACCCGATTCAAAATTCAATCTTACAAATACCTCATCAGCATATGTTTTATCATCTCTACATTCCCCCTTTGTAACAAACTTAGGTTTATAGATATTGCCTTGTCCTTTATTTTCTATTTTAAATGTAAAAGATATCTCATTTTTTCCAGTTGATCTTTGTGAAAAAGAAGTTATTTGTACCGGAGCAGAAGAAGAGCCAAATTGTAGCTGTTGATTTTCTATAGCACATTCTGTTTCTCTCGTTCTTTCCTTAGGGATTTGTTTTAAACATAAGATAGCTGCTGTTTTTGTTTGATATTTATAACAATAATTTGCTGTAATTGTAAACTCCTGACTAAATGTTGAACTACCAACATAATTAGCTTCATAGGAAACTGAAGATTGATCCCCCTCTACTATAACATCTCCTTGTTCCGTTTTACCTATCAGACCCTCTGTTATATATTGAGATGGCGCTGAAATTGAAAAAGATGTGTAATCAAAGCCTTGTAATGTAACTAAGGCCTCATTAGGTTTAATATTATATTCACCCTTATTTTCAAGTTGTACATCTATTGTAAATGGATCTACCCCACCACCTAAAACAGACAAGGGCGGACTATCTGGTATAAAAGAAGCTATAATTCCATCAGTACCACCAATCCACGAAAATTTTGTTTCTGAAGACGACCTATCACCACCACAACTGGCAGCAGTAATAAATAACATAGAGAGTAAAAATGTTATATAAATGATATATTTTCTCATTTAATATTCCTCCTTTTTTAATTTTATTTGTATTGGTTCAGTTCTTAACATAAAACCATAACCAAGATAAGTATCCAATTTTAATTGAATAAAATCTTGTTTAATTGGTAATATTATTGAACATTGAATAATATTTTGATCTTCTTTGAATTTAAAAATGTTATTCTCCAATGAAGTGCAAGTCAATTCTTCATTTTCGTTTAATATAGCCCTAAATTCAATCTCAGGATAGGATGTTTTTTCCTGTGAAAATAAAGAATTTTTTGATAATAAATATCCATTTTCCTCCAATTCTAAATAGAATTTAAGGTTTAATTTTATTTCGTTTTCAGATAAAGTATTTGTGGATTTTTCTATTTTAGAGACTATCAAAGGAGTATTATCTCTTTTTATATTATTTATTATCTCTTTATTATTACAATACGGGTCATCTAAATATGGATTTGAAACACAAATTGTAGTAGATGAAATTGATTCGATCTCATATTGAAAAGTAGTAGTCAAAGATATATATTCAGAAATATCCTTGTTAGGCGCAATATAAGAATATGTAGCCCTTTTCGCCTCTGGAAAGAGAAAATCTTGACTTCTTGGAATTATTTTTTCATCTATAAGTTCTCCTTTTTCTAAATATACATCTTGACATTCATGCGAAGAAATACCCCCAAAATTGTCAGATAACGAATCTGAGACACACAGAATGCCCTGTATATCATTTTTTGCTTGATTTGTTATCTTTATTCTTAATTTAAAAGTATCAATTTCAGGATATATCTCTCCGTCAGGATATTCTATAATAGACAAACTAACATCCCTTCCTTCGTTTATTGGTTGTTTAGTTGCACAAGACATTAAAAATAATAATAATATAAATAATAATATTTTCATAAGGTAAATATAAATCAAAGATATAAAAAAGTTATGTTATTAAAGGGCCAGTAGTTGGCACATCGTGGTATTTTCTAATATTTATTGCTGCAGATTTTTTTACCTCAAAAATATAAGATGCTTCTGTAAAGAAAAAGTCAGCAAATATTCCTTCCTCAGCAGGCAACTCTGGTATCTGAAAATCACATGTAAATATTTGTTGGCTCCCATAAAGTTTAATGCATTCTTCTGTAGTTAAATCTTTTACATCCTTTAAAGCATCCTTAGAACAATCAACATTAACCCTTGAAAGATATTCATCTTTTAATCTATAAACCTTGTATCTTATTCCGCTAACCCCCATATTATCTATCTCTCCGGTAAAGTAAAAAGCACAAGTATCATCCATTAAATTTTTATTTGGATAAGATGAATCACTTTCTAAAATAAAATAGGGATCTGGTAATTTTAAATCTAAATAATTTAAATATCTCATAGAACCAATACCCCAGCCCTGATTATCCTTCATTCCAACAGCTATAGTATAAGCCATATCTTCAGTAAATGGTTGTTGTTGATAAGTACTTATTCCCAATTGTAGAGGTCCATCTGTTGTTCTAGACTTCATTGTTCTATCATAATTTAATTGTGGATCTGAAATCTTAAAATATTCAAATGGATTTTGATTTATTGAGATTAATCTTTCATATTCTTCTTTATTTAGCATATATGTTTTATGTGAGGCTAATGTAGTAAAAGGAAATCTAGCTATTATTTCAACTTGTTTAGATGTCACCACCTGTGGTGTTCCTAATGTATTATCTTTTGGAATCTTCATACCGCTTTGAAACTTACATGTAGCTCTAATTCTTTCTAAGCCCTGATTTTTTTTCAAAAAAGCAGCATTATTTTTAGAATTTAGTGAAGAAACCTCAGCAGGAATATACTCTGTTTTTCCAATTGCAGGGTAATCATCTAATTTACAATAAAAATAAATTTCAACATCATTAACTATAGCCTCAGCATCAATATAAGCATCAACAACTATTGGTTTTTCTTCCTCAAAAAAAGATGAACGTGGTTCTAATTTTGTAATTCTTACACCAGCTTCTGGTCTATATTCGTTCTTTTCTATATCAGAATTAATCTCTTTTTCCCATAATTTTGTAGGATCAAAAAAAGCCAAATAAGCATCATAAAGACCAACTTGTTTTAGTACAGGTAAACCAAATTCTTTTGCTGCTACACTTCCATGCTCTAAGGCTACAGCCCCACCCCCAGTGCCATATAATCTAATCAAAAAAACAATAGCCAACACAAACACAATAAATATAACAAAACCAAAAATAAACTTTAATAATTTTCCAAGAAATGTAGTAGTATGACTCTTTTCAACATCAGTCATTGTTTTCCTCTGCGGTTATTTTTAAACTAATAATTTCAAACGGTGACAGTGGTTCAATTCTTAAATAGTTTGTTCCATATTCTAAATAATCTTGCACATAAAAATTATAATTTACGTCTCTAGTTTTTAGAGATAATTTCTCACTGTTCAAATAAAATAAGGCACTTTTTAATTTCCCATCATCAACCATAGTTATTTTTAATGTAGAATTTTCTATTTTATTAAATTCTGTACTACTCAATTCAAATGTATAATACGGAAACGTTTGTTCCTTTGTATCTGTTTGTATTTTTACTTGATTAAAAGAGAATTCTCCTTTATCTATTTCAAATTGTAATATATTTTCATTTTTTAATATATCCTTAGGAATATCTATATTTGTAGCAGTATTAATACATTTTAGATTAGCATTAAATAATTCCATATTATTCAATAGTATTGTTAAATGACCACCTATATCTTTTTCACAAAATTGATAAAAAGATAATTTTGCAGTTTTTAGTGAACTAATTTCTTGATTCGTAAAAACAAATAAACGCTGTTCTTTTATATTTATTGATTCTATTTCTTGTCTTATACCAATATCTTTTAAATGCATTTCATTTGTTTTCCAAAAAAATAAACCAGGAGATGATACCTCAAAATATAAAGAATTTTCTTGTTTTAAAAACCTAGTAGGAATATTAATTAATTTGACATCATTTTCTGATATTTTTTCAGAAAAAAAAAGATTGTTATTTATATATATTCTCAATGTACCTGAATTTTCACCAGTTAAAGAAAAAAAAAGGGTAGCTTTATCTTGAGAATCTAATGAAAAATATATTGTTTGTGGATTATTAGAGAATAAAGATTTTGAAATAAATAAAGATTGACTTAGTGTATCTGCTTGAATAGTTGTTTTTGTATATAGATCTATAGAAGGAATATTTTTTGTTGTAATATACTCCTTGAGTGGATAAAGTTTGCCAGGTGATTCAGAAAATAATTCTATAAATGTAGTACCTGTTTTAGGTGTTCCAGTTGGTTCTTCTTGATTAAGCAGATCTCTTCTCTCTTCTGGTGGCAAAAACAAAATATATAAGGCTATAAGAAAAGCAATAACTAGAATTATAATCATCACTGCTTTTCCAGCTAATTCTTCTTTTTGTCCTATTTTATTAAACATAACGATTACAATAAATTTATTTAATATTTAAATATTGCTATACATCTATGAAAATTATTAAACTAGATTATAAAAAAAAAATTTTAAAGTTTAAAATAGAAAGTTTAGATGATTTATGGCATTTAAGTCAAATTATTGACAAAGGAGACATAATAAAAGGTCACGATACTAGAAAAATTAAATTAAGTGAGACTAAAATTATTAAAAAAAGTATTTTTTTAACTATTAGTATTGAAAAGATAGAATTTAGTAAATTTGATAGTTCTTTAAGAGTATTGGGAAAGATTATCGAAACAAGCAGCGAAGATGTTACTAAAGGAACATATCATAGTTTTAATATTGAAGAAAATTTTATATTTGAGTTGGAAAAAAAAGAATTTTTTGAATATCAAAAAAAACATATTATTGAAGCTACTAAAGAAAAAAAAGAAAAAATCATGATTGTTATATTAGACAGAGGAGAGGCTACATTTGCTTTATTAAGACAGAATAATTTTGAAATTATAGGAGAGATAAGTGGAGATGTAGAGAATAAATATATAAAAACAGACACTAAAACTGATTTTTTTAATGATGTTTTAAAACTAATAGAAGAATATAAAAGCAGGCATAAAATTGATAAAATTGTTATAGGGGGTAGTAATTTTTGGATTAATAAGATTAAAGGAAATTATTTTTTTGTTAATTGTTATAATTCTGGAAAAAGTGGGATTAATGAAGTATTAAGGGGTTCAGAATTTAGAAAATTTTTAAATGATGAAAGAATAAGTTTTGAAATTTCCTTAGTTGAAGAATTATTGAAAGAGATATCTAAAGAAGGCAAGGCAGTTTATGGATTTAGGGAAAGTTATGAAAAATCTCTTTCAGGAGCTGTTAAAATTTTATTGGTTACAGATATATTAATTCAGAGATTAAGACAAGAAGATAATTTTTTAGAATTAGAACGTATGATGAAGGCAGTCGAACTAAGTAAAGGTGAAATTCACATCATTAATTCAGATAATGATGGTGGAAAAAAATTAGAAGGCATTGGTGGAGTTGGCGCTATTTTAAGATATTAGAGGATGTAAAAATCGTCTAGAATTAATTGTTGCAATAGGAATTAGTTTATTTGCACCACCCGTTGTATTTAGTTAATTTTAGTTGATTCTCTAAAATAGAATTGAGAAAACCATTTAAAAAGACTAAATAAATTTAATTACAAATCTTAATAATCTAGGCTCTTTCAAAATCAATTTAAATAAGAATTTTGAGGGATAATCTCTATCAAATTCCTCTAAAATAGTTTTGTTTTTTTGTAAATAACCAATTAATAAATTATAATCTTTTATTGTAAATCTATTTAATATTTTTCTAATTAATAAAGACAAATAAAGATCTTTATGTAATTTTTTACTTAATCTATTATAATCCTTATTCTTTAGAATAGCCAAAGACAATAATCTTGCTGCCCCCAAACCATAGATTATTCCACCATAAGTTGTTGCCTTTACTTGAGCAGCCGCGTCCCCTAATAAGAATATATTTTTTTTCTGTAAAACCTTTTTTTTATAAATAGGTATGGGCCCAGCATGATATTCTAGAATTTTAGGGTTTAAAAAAGTTAATAATTTATCAAAATCTTTTTTTGGTCTTTTCGAAACTAAACCCAAAATGGCCATATTTTTAGAAATTGGAACTAACCAAGCAAACTCCCCATATTTTAAAAATATCAAGCTTGTATTTTTTTCAAATTCTCCCTTTATACTTGCTTGTATACCATAGATTAATTTATTTTTTTCGAAATTATTGTTTGTTAAAACACCAGATAAAGGCCCATCTGCTCCAATCAAATAATCAAATTTAATTTTTTTATCATTAATCACAACGTATTTTTTATTATTATTTTTATAAGAATGATTTAAATAAAGTTTAGCTCCAGCAATTTCTGCTTTTTTTGCTAAATATTGGTCAAATTTCGCTCTATTTAATATTAGATTAGGTTCTTTTAACTTAAATATTATCTCTTTATCTGCAATTATTTTAATTTTATTTATTTGATTTAAAATAACGTCCCTTGGAATATCAATTATTTTTAATACAGAGGAAGTTACTATCCCAGTACATTGTACAGGGTAACCAACCAGACGATGTTCTTCAAAGATATCTACTTTCTTTCCTGCTTTTGCTAATAAATACCCAAGATAACAACCAGCAGGACCAGCCCCTATAATTACAACCATAGTTATGATTATAGAAAAATGTTTATTAATTATATGTTTTTAAAGATAAATATGGAATTGATATATTTTTTAATAATAATTGCTTTATTCTACGTATTTATTGCTATGTTATTTGATATTAAGACAAAAGAAGTTCCTGATTGGCTAAGTTACAGCTTAATTATAATTAGTTTAGGCATAGAGGGAATTTACAGCTTATTTACTAAAAATTATTGGATAATTATTTATGGATTAATCGGTGCCTCAATTTGTTTTTTATTTGGTTGTCTAATGTATTATACTAAACAGTGGGGGGGAGGAGATTCTAAACTATTAATAGGACTAGGAGCTATTTTTAGTTATGATTTAAAAAATATTTTAGAATTAAAAATTCCATTTTTAGCAATCTTAATTGTTAATATAATAATCTGCGGAGGAATATACACAATAATCTACGGTTTATATTTAATAATTAAAAATTTTAAAGAAATCCATAAAAGAATTGAAAATAAACACAAACTATATTTTTTTAGTATTATTATTTTATTATTTATTATTAATATTATCTTTTATAAGTTTTTTACATATTTAATAATTTTTAGTTCTCTAATCTTATTTTTCACTATATTTTTATATTTCGCTAAAATTTTAGAGAAGATTATTTTTATCAAAAAAATTAGTATTGATAAACTAAGAGAAGGAGATTGGATAAATGAGGATATAAAGATAAATAATGAGGTTTTATGTAGTAAAAATAGCTCAGGTATAACAAAAAAAGATATTATGAATTTAAAGAAAAATAAGATAAAATATGTTATTGTTAAAGAAGGCATTCCATTTATTCCAGGTTTTTTTTTAGGATTGGTAGTTAGTTTAACCTTCAAAGAGTTTTTTATTTTTTGATTAAATTTAAAAAGAATCAATTCTTCAAAATATAAGAGGTGGTTATATGAATAACAAATATTTTTTTATTATACTTGTTATAGTTACACTAATTGTAAGCATTATAGCTTTAAGTTTAAATCAAACTATCACAGGATACACTGTCAAATCTACAGGAACATTAGACATAAGAATCACACCACAAAATGCTAAGGTATATATTGATGGTAGATTTATAGGAACAACCCCTTTAGTTACTAAAATTAATACAGGTAAAAGAACAATAAGTATTGAAAAATTTGGATATGAACCATATGTTATGCAGCTTTCAATTGAAGAAAATAAACAAATAGATATTAAAGAAACCTTAAACGAAATTAAAATGGGTTCAGTTATAATTAGAAGTATACCAAACAGAGCAAGAGTATATATGAACGGATATTATTATGGAAGAACCCCACTAGAATTAGAATTTGAACCCGGTATTAGGAAATTAGAAATAAAAGAAGATGGTTATCAAACATATAAAACATCCATAATCATAGAAAAAGATGAAACAAATAAAATATTAGCTGTTTTATCTAGTTAGGTATTCTATGTTTTGGCTTAACTAAATAAGATTCCAGCTCATCTTCATTGATTTCCTCTTTCTTCTTTTTTTCCTTTGGAATTTTTTCCTTTATTTTTTCAGCAAATTTTTCTAATTTTTCTAATTTTTCTGGTTTTCCCTGCCAATAAATATTTATATTATCATCTTTAAATCTAGGAATTATTGAAATGATTATATGCTCAAATTTTTTTCCAGAAGCAACACCATCTGAAATAATTATATTAATCCCTTCTGAAAGCTTTAGAAGAATAATTGCTAACTTATGCGCCGTTTTATATAAAATATTTATTTCATTTTCAGATAATTCATCTAAAGACCTATTATGTGTTTTTGGAAATAGTATAATATGTCCTGGGTTTGCTGGATTGATCTCTAAAACAGCCTTGCAGATATCATCTTCATAAACATCAACTGTACGAATTTTCCCCTCTATCATCAAACAGAACGGACATTGTTGTATTTTATCTGAAGAAAATTTAGCTAATTCTTTTCTTAATGCTGTTTCTTGTTCCTCTAAGGGAAGTTGTTGTACTGCAGCCTTTATTTGTTCAATCTCATCTTCTGTTAAATCCATAAAAGTATAATCAAGAGTATTTTAATAAATATATCTAATTTAAAATTAAAATAGCTATTTAATTAAAAATCTTTATAAATTTATATAAATATACAATAATATGTTAATTAGTTTTTTCGAAGAATTTCCATCTGATGAAAGTTTTGAAAAATTAAAATTAATTGATTTTCCCACAAAGTTATATATTGCTGCCATTTCTATAAAAGAATTTACAGAAATAAAAAACAAAATAAAAAATAAAAATGTTAAACAAGTAATTTATTGGCCCATACTACCTATAAGAGAGGGGTATTACTTTAGCCCATGGGTTAGAACACGTATTTTAGAAAGATTCTTTAAAAATATTAATAATGAACCAATTATGCTTGATTTTGAATTGCCAAGGAATAGAAAATTAATTTTAACTCAGAGTTTTTCTTTCTTTAAAAATAGGTATTTAATCAGAAAATTTATAAAAGAGTACAAGAATGAGAAATACTCTGCAGAGTATTTGCCAGAAAAAGGATTTATCTCTAATCAAATGAAATTTTTCGGTTTAAGTTACAGTCCTATTGTTTACGGTAACAAAATTATAAAAATGTTTTATAGAAGTCTGCATTATATAAATAATGAAAGATTCAAAGAAGAATTGCATTATGGTAGAATTTTGTATAAGGATAATTTTTTAGTTGGATTGGGTTGCATAGACACGGGTATAAATAAAACTGAAAAAATACTAAAGCCAAAACAACTAGAAGAAGATTTAAAAATATGTAAAAATTTAAAAGTCACAGAAGTAGTTATTTATAGATTAAATGGGTTAAATCAAGATTATTTAAGAAAAATAAAAAATATTAACCAATAGCCCTGCGAATATCTGTTATTTCTGCAGACGATATCCCATCTATATTAGAAATTTCATCTGCTATATTGTCAGCAGAACCAAGTGATTCATCCCTTATAAATATTAAAAATAATGCCTTTATACCAAAAGCTATATCCTCTAGATATTCCTTACCAACCTCCCCATTAGCATCCTCAATAATTTTTTTAGATTTTAATTTTAATTCTTCCCAATCAATTTCAGGAGATTCAGGCATAATCTTTAAAGTTATTATTATTTCTGCCATATTAATTTGGCCCCACAAAAGAGCAGTTTGGACATTTATATTTTATAGCAGATTTTCTACAAGAAGGACAACGAATAATATCAAATTGACCGCATTGCGGACATCTAAATTTAACCGTTCCTTTTTGGTTTAATATCCTTATATTACAAGAAATACATTTTTCTTCTTTCATATAATTAAAGGTAGAACAAATATTTATAAAGATTATGATATATTTATAACTTAAATGGTTAGAATATTATATGGATTTTGTGGTATTGGTATGGGCCATTATATAAGAAATAAAGAAATTATTAATGAGCTGGATAAGAAACATAAAATATTAATAGTTTGTAGTGGAGAACCATATAAAAGGCTATCTAAAGAAAGAAATAACGTTTATGATACTGGCGGTTTTGAATTATTTTTTAAGAACAATAGAATAATAAATATAAAAACAATTCAGGAAAACATTAAAAAATTAAATCAAAAAACATTTAATAATTTAAAAAAGATTGATAAAATTATCCTTAGTTTTAAGCCAAATATTGTTATAAGTGATTGGGAGTCTTATAGCAGTTTTAAAGCCAAAGAATTAAAATTACCATTAATTTCTATAGATAATCAACATTATTTAATTTATGGGAAATACAAAACCCCAATCAGAGAATCTTTTCAAAAAATAAAAGCAGAGATAATATTAAAGAGTTTAGTTAAAGAAGCTGATATTTATATTATTCTCCTATATCCAAATTGTTTATTAGAATACAAAAAAAATGTTTTTGGCACAAATCCAATTATTAGAAGGGAATTGTTTAATATTAAAACTAGTGATAAAAATTTTTTTTTAGTTTATCAATCCACCAAAGATTATGAAGGGGTATCTGAAATTTTAAAAAAAATTAACAAAAAATTTATTGTTTATGGTTTTAATAGAGAAAAAACAGAAAATAACATAACATTTAAGAAATTTACAGATGACAAAAAATTTATAGAAGATTTAGCAGCATGTTCAGGTATACTAACTAACGGCGGGTTTACCTTAATATCTGAAGCAATGTTTTTAGGCAAACCATTATTTGTTGTTCCAATTATTAACCATTTCGAACAAATCTTAAATGGGTTATATGTCAAAAAATATAAATTAGGCATATATAGTGATAATTTTAATGAAAAAAAATTAAAAAAATTTGTAAATACAAAATTTAATCTAAAAAGAAGTAAAATAAAGAGTAATAAAGATTTTTTTAGATTTTTAGATGAAATAATTGAAAAAGTTACTTAATCTTTACTTTAATTTATGTATTTTGTTCAGAATTGATTTAAATCCAAGAGAATCACAACAAAAACTATATAAATCTCTTCAATTTCTTTTTTTTATGGCAAAATCTAGTTTAAGGCCCAAAAGAAAATATACAAGTGGAAGGTATAAACCACACACCAAAAAACTATCAAATCTAAGTTCTTCTCCAATTTTAACAAAATTAGGCGAAAAAAGAACAAGAATAGAGAGAAAAAGGAGCGGAAATAAAAAAATTAAACTATTATCCCATAATCTTGCTAATATTTACGATCCAAAAACAAAAAAAACAACAGTAACAGAAATTAAGAACATAATAAATAATGATGCAAATAGGCATTTTATTAGAAGAAAAATTTTAACTAAAGGGGCAATAATAGATACAAAACTAGGAAAAGCTAGAGTTACATCTAGACCAGGTCAAGAGTCAACAATTAATGCCATTTTAATTTAACTTTTAGATTTCAATTATATTTATAATATTCTTATTTATATTTTATTTATGAAAAAAATATTTTTATTCCTAATTTTTATTTTTTTATTTAGTTATTTAGTTTTAGCACAAGAAGAAGAAAATGATCCTTACTCAAAATATTTTATTGGCGTAATTATTGTTTTAATCCTAATCCTATTATATTTAGGCCCAAAAGAAAAACAAAAAATAGATATAATTAAAGAAATAGAAAATACAAAAGTAGATGAATCTACATATATACAAGTAGAAAAGAAAATAGAAGAACCAGAAGAAGAATCAGTTATTATAGAAGAAGAAAAACCCAAAAAAAAGCCTAAAAAAGTCCAGAAAGAAGAAAATAAGGATGAATAATTCTAATTTCATAAAGTTAGATTAATTTTTTTAAATAGAAACATTTATAAAGAGTTGACTGCACACATTTATAAAGTTTATCATAAATGGAGCTAAAAATGAGAGATTATATTAAAAAATGCCCAGAATGTGGGGGTTCTAATCTATTATTTCAAAAAGAAAAAGGAGAAGCAATTTGTAGAGATTGCGGTCTAGTTATTGAAGAAAAAATGATCGATTTTGGCCAAGAATGGAGAGAATTTTCTGATGAAGAATCTAAAAGAAGAAGAACAGGCGCCCCCATGACATTTACAAAGTATGACAAAGGATTAGGTACAGATATAGGTCAAAAAGGCGAAATATATCAATTAAGTGCTAAAGGCAAAAATAAATATTTTAGATTAAGAAAATGGCAGCATAGAATATCAACAGCCATTGAAAGAAATTTAAAATTAGCTCTTGCAGAATTAAAAAGAGTCTCTTCTTATTTAAAACTCCCAAAATCTGTCGAGGAAGAAGCAGCAAGAATTTATCATTCTGCTGTACAAAGGGGTTTAGTTAGGGGTCGTTCAATGGAATCTGTTGTTGCTGGCGCTTTATATGCAGCGTGTCGTAGACACGAAGTACCAAGAACATTAGATGAATTATCTGAAGCATCCGGAATGGATAAAAAAGAAGTTGGAAGAACATATAGATTTATAACTAGAGAATTAGGCATAAAAATCCTTCCTAGTAACCCAGTAGATTATCTTCCAAGATTTGTTTCAGCCCTAAAATTATCAGCAAAAACACAATCTAAGGCAGTAGATATACTTAATGATGCTAGAAAAGCAGAACTTACATCTGGCAGAGGTCCAACAGGAATTGCAGCAGCTTCATTATATGTTGCAGCATTAATTAATAATGAAAAAAGAACACAAAGAGAGGTCGCAGATGTAGCTGGAGTTACAGAAGTTACAATAAGAAACAGATATAAAGAATTATTAAATGAATTAAAATTATCAGATAAAATAAGAAAAAAACTTAAAGAAATAGAAGGTGAATCTCAATTTTCTTCTTCATAATAATCTTCTCTTAATTTATAAGCCATGGCAGGACATAAGCTCTTCAATCTTGTTTTATCCAAAATAACATCCCTAGCAGGTCTACTCTCAACTTCACCAAATTTTATCATTCGCGATAATCCAGCCTGCACAGAACCCAAAGATAAACCAGCCAATTCTGCTATCTCTCTACTTAACATCCATTTTTTCGTCTTTTCTAACACATCTTTTATCTCTGCTTGACCCATTAACTAATATAATCTGCATTCCCTTTAAATATCTTGTGTTTTTTTATACCACATTTCTAAAAACATTTGAGCAAAAATTATATTGTCACAACATTAATTTTAAAAACTATAGCATTTATCATTTCTATTAGAGAAGAAATTATAAAAAATTTAAAAGAAAAAATAAAAGATACTGAAGTTGCTCTAAATCTTTATTCTGGTACAGGAAAAGAACATATGGCAATCTTATCTGCAATTCTAAAATTAGGATTATCTTTAAGAATGATAATACCTACAAAAGATAACATAGAAGAAATTTAAAACCGTTATATATATATATCTTCACCTTAATTTTCTTATAAAATTTAAGAGGTGATAAAATGGATAATAAAATAATTTTAGTAATATCTATTATTGCTATTTTATTTCTAGGCGGCTTAGGTTTTACTGGATATGCCTTTTGGAATAAAGAAAATTCAGATATATTAGGAAACTGTGAATTTATAGATTCACCTAATGATTATGATAGTTCATCTGAGCTTAGAACGGGTAATGATATGTGTATTGAATTTGGTTATAGTAGATGCTTTGCTACACAAATTACAAATATTGATACTTATTTTAGTTCAATGGATGGATCTTGTACTGGTAACAAACCTTATGTTATAATGGATAATTATTTAGAGGATTGCGTAGACCTAATATTTAGTCCAGTCACAAACTGTATGCAAGCAGGCTCTAATGAATTTATAGGAATTGCTAGTGATAAATCTTCAAAACTAAGATTTGATGGAGTAATCTGTTGTAAAAGATAATTTATTTTATTTTTTTAATAAGCTCTAAAACCTCTTTTTTGACTTGCTCATAAGAAGGGACAAAAGAAACTAATTGTTTTAAATTATTAGTATACTCTTCCTTAGAAGGTAATTTCAAATCAGATAATCTCTTATTTTCTTCCTTTAGTTTTTCTAAAATAAGTTTTTTATCAATTTCAACTTTTTTATTTAATAATATCCAAACATCATACAAGTCTCTCGCTTCTGATCTACTTACTAAAGCCCTTATTTTTTCTGCAAAAATTTCTTTTTCATCTAAAATTATCAAAATAAATAATGGAACATCAGAAAATAATTGAGGAATAACTTTACTAATTGTATTATTTACCTTTTTTCTATTCCTTTAAATACAAAATCTATTGCATATTTAGAAATAGCATATAAAAATATATATTGTAAATATTCTTTTTCTTCATAATATAAATTAGTTCTTCTATCTTCCTTTATTTTAGCCAATTCTGTTATGTTTATCATCTTAACAATTAATATCTAACATCCATTTTTTATTAAAATTATTTTTTTTCTTTAAATCAGGATCTAATAATTCATATCCATTGCCTGTATTTTTTCTAAGTTTTTTTAAAATATTTTCATTAAATTTCAACATTTCTAAAATAAAACCCAACCTTCTCAAAAGAGCTTTATTTTTAGTTTTATAAGCATAATCTATTAATTTTTTTTTATCTAATTCTTTTATAGACACATTAAAACATTTAATTATTTCTTTTATCCCACCAGAATATTTAGGATAAAGTAAAGAATCTATAAATACCTTTTCTTTTTCAGCTATAATCAAATCCCCAAATTTAATATAACCAAAAAATTTATTTTTTGCAAAAGTAATATATTTAAAATTATTAATTTCTTTGGAATATTTAGTAGTCACATAGTATATTTTTTTAGGTAATTGATCAGTATATGCATAATAATTTAACGCTGATAAAAAAGAAAGATAACAAGGATAATTTAAATTTTGTCCTATAATAAATTCATTAACATCTTTAAAAGCCAAAAATCCTTTTCCAACATTCTTAATAATATCTTTTCTTTTTAAGGATTTAATTAAATTATATGCCTTTATTTTATCAATATTAAACAAAATACACAGGTCTTTAGATTTAAATACAGGAATCTTATTCTTTTTTAAACCTTCATATATTTTGTTTTCTAATTTACTTAATTGCATTTTTAGTAGTTTTTTTACTAATATTAAATATAATTACTATTTAAATATTTTTATTTATATATTAAAATTAGAAATTCTTTAATATTAAAATAACATAGAAGAAATTTAAAACCGTTATATATATATATATATATATATATATCTTCACATTAATTTTCTTATAAAATTTAAGAGGTAATAAACTATACATTATAATATATATCTTAATAATTCACAATTATTTAAATATCTATAAACTACTAATAATTTGTGACAATAGATGAAAAATTACAACCTATAAAAGAAATATGGGTTGATAATTTTAATCATTCAAATTTAAAAAGAGTTTCTGAATTAGGATGCCAATATCCAGTTTTTGTAGATAATAATTATTATTATTTTGAGATAGGTAATGCTACTTTTTATGATGATCATGCTATATTTGTTTTACATTTTTTTAGAGGAAAATTATACCAAGACAGATTATGGAATGTTCAAAGAATAAAAAATTCTGCATTATATATAGAGGGAAAATTAGAAATGTACCAATCACATTTATCTACCATTTTTTATAATAAAGGAAATATTGTAATATATTATTCAGAAAGTGGTATAAAGATAGATACAAAACCAATCGTTCGAATTAGAAAAGAACTTATCGAGTAACTACACTATTTTTGCTAGGAATAGACCTATCAAGTTATGGAACAACAGGAAATCAAATTTGTAATGATTTAAGTTATCAAAGAAGTTTTGCTTCAAGTGTAAGAGGAGAAATAGTTTATTTTTAAAATACTCAAACTTGTGATGGTAATATTCAAGACAAAGAGGTTGTTGTAACATGAGTCGGCCCAGATAAAATAATCGTTGAACCTGGCATATATGAAACAAATGATCAACCAGATGTTGAACCATATTTTGGAGCTAGTAGTCGTATAGAAGGTGTAATCTGTTGTAAAAAATAACTTTTCTTTTTTAAATAATATATCCTAATCTATATCTTAATAATTCGTAATTATTTAAATATCTATAAACTACTAATAATTTGTGACAATAGATGAAAAATTACAACCTATAAAAGAAATATGGGTTGATAATTTTATTAGAGAATTAGAAAAGAATAATTTACGCGATTTATGTCTTGTGTCAGGAGAAAACAGAATTGGTTATGTATATGCCAGTAAAAATTATTTCTATTTTAGACCAGGTGGTTTTCAAAGCAACAAATTTCATTTTTTTAGAGAAGACCAAAAATGGGATGTTAGAGATATAGATGATTATTTTGAAGAAAAAGGGGAATGTTATAAATTTCGACCAGAAGGGGAATTTCAAAGGTATGACACCGCATTTTCCCACGTTTATTATAATAAAAATGGCGTTGTAGTAATTTATGATGAATCTGGAAAATCAATAAGAGATCTACGACCTATAATTAAAATTAAAAGAGAACTTATTGAGTGACTATACAATCTTTCCCTATGTTTTTAGCTTTTATTAAAAACTCATCAGCTTTCTTTACAAACTCCAATGGCAATTCATTATTATATTCAGCAATTCCTATACTAATAGTAACACCAATATAATATTTATTATTCTCTTCCAGAATTTTTATTGTAGAGTTTTCTGGTGGCTGTGCATATCTTTCAACTTCAAATTTCAATTCTTTAAATCCTTTTTTTATATTTTCAGCAATTTTTTTTGCTCCTTCTAAATTTACATACGGCAAAAGAATAAAAAATTCTTCTCCGCCGTATCTACAAGGCAAATCTTGTTTCCTTCTTACAGTTTGTTTAATTTTTTCAACTAAACCTTTAATAACATCATCACCTACAGTATGTCCATAAAGATCATTCACTATTTTAAAATTATCAATATCAATCGTAATTAATGAAAGAGGAGAATTTGTTTCAATAGCCTTTTTTGTGAATTTTTGTAGCATAATATTAAAATAAGCTTTGTTATACAATCGAGTAAATGAATCCAAAATCACCTGTTGTTCTAATGATTCCACTTCATTTCTAGCATTTTTTTCTGCCTCTTTAGCTAATCTTTGTGCATATTTTAATATAGATCTATCAACATTAAGACTTAAAAGCGCATTCAAATAATTTATAGCATCTAAATGATCAACCATGGCCTCAATATCTTCTAACACATCTTCTCTAGTTATTTTTTCTTTCTTAATATTAAACAAACATCTAGCCAGTATACTATAAAGTGGATCTATAATTTTTCTTTTTTCTTCTATAAGAAGCTTTTCTAATTGATATATAATCCCAGAAAGTTGTTCTACTTTCACTTCCATGTCCTTAGAATATAACTCCCCAGAACCGTCTAAAGAACCTATGAGGTTAGTTAAAATTCTTTGTTCTTCTGCAACTAAAGAAAATTGTAAACTCGCATTTTCTTCTAATAAACTAGATATTTCTTCAACATTCACCTCTTTTATCCATTCATATTTTTCCAATAATTTTTCCCTTAATCGTTCAACCTTCAAATTATTTAATAAGTCTTCAAGTTTTTTTTGTACCTTATAGACCAATTCTTTTTCATCTGAAAGTTTATCTAAAAGTTTACTTTCTTTTTCTAAATCATAATGAACTAAACAATCTTTAATTAGATTATTAATCCATTCTTTAAGATCATTTTTTAATCCTTTAGAATCTTTATTTTTTAATAATTCAAAATAAGTAAAAATTATTGCATTTATATAATCTTTATGTAATTTAAAAGATTTATACCTCTTTTCAAATGATTTTATTACAGCTTTATCTTGTTTTTTTAATTTACTTAGTACTTTAATTAAAAGACGCATAGTTCTTTCAGTCATAAACAAATAGTATTTATTTATCTTAAAAAGATTATGTTCATTATTTCTATAAAAGTAATGAAATTATAGTTATTATACTTAGTTTAGGATTGTTTGATCATAAAATTATAAAAGAAGATTCAAATATTAACCATAATATATATATCTTCATCTTAATTTTCTTATAAAAATTTAGAGGTGATAAAATAGAAGATAAATATTTTTACATTAGTTTAGCTATGGTTGTTGCTATTTTAATTCTAGGAAGTTTAGGTTTTACTGGATATGCCTTTTGGAATAAAGAAAATTCAGATATGTTAGGAAACTGTGAATTTATTGATAAGAATGCACTTAGTGCAACAGGCATTAGTTATAGTGGAAAAACAGGAAATGAAATATGTACGAGTTTAAATTATAATAGATGTTTTCTCTCAAATATTAGATTTAGAAAAGGAGCATTTGATTCAACGGATGGCAGTTGTCAAGGTAAACTACAAGATGTAGATGACATTAGTTTAAGTATTTCTTGTGATGAAACATATGAAGTGCCTGATGAATGTGATCTAATATTAGATCCAGAATTTACTGAACCAGAAAATGGAGATATAATGTTGGAAGGCTTAAGTTAGAGAGCATTGTTTGTTGTAAAAAATAAATTTTTCTTTAATTTCTTTTATAAATTTTACTTCTGTGATCTAATACTCTAATAAAAATAGTAAATCGCATTGTATCTACATCTATTAAAGCCCTATATTCGCCTATTCTAAATTTAAAAAAAGTTTGGCTTTCATAATGTTCTAAATATCTAAAAGGTTCATTTTCTAATAATTTTAAACGCTTTCTAATTCTTTCTGCTATATTCTGATCCAATTTTTCAATAAATTTATGTACTTCTGGATGTAATTTAATTTTATAAGTCATTATAAATCTATATATTCAGATTCTGGTGTTTCTCTAGCCTTTTTCAAAGCATTAAAAGCAGAATCACTTAATTCAAATTCTTCAGAAAGTATATTTTTAATAAAAGTAACATCTTTCTTTAAATCTAATAAATCTTCATGTATTGTTTCAATAGTTGATGTCATAATATTAAGAAGATTATATTATTTATATGTTTTTCGGAATTTTTCCAATATATATCTTCATCTTAATTTTCTTATAAAAATTTAGAGGTGATAAAATAGAAGATAAATATTTTTACATTAGTTTAGTTATGATTGTTATTGTTCTTATGATAGGAACAATAGGTATTAGCTATACGGGAAGGATGGGATTTTTAGGAGAACAGAACCACATATCCCAAGAATTACCTGATTATTCTGGATGTTATTTTGTTTCAGAGGATTATATATTATCTAGAATACCAGACTTTAGGAGTATAAGGATGAATGGAGAAGAGATATGTGAAGAAATGGGTTATTCTAGGTGTTTAGCATCTCAACTTAATACAGAAGTAGGTTATTTTAGTGATGAATATTGTAACCGTAAGTTATTTAGCACAAATGAATTTATATTAGAAGACTGCTCGTATCGGCCAGAATTTTAGGATTAGCATGTGGGCCAGGCGAAGGACAATACTATATAAATACGCATACACGGATAGAAGATATTCTTTGTTGCAATTATTAATTTTCTTTTTCATAATAATCTTTATAATTAAAACGAACCCTAATTTATTATGTCCTTATTCAAAGATATATTACAATCAAATGAAACATTATTTCAAAACGAAACAGCCTTAGATTATGATTATTTGCCAAAAGAAATAAAATACAGAGAAACACAACAACATTATATTGCAGAGTGTATAAAACCACTATTGCAAAAAAGAAACGGAAGAAATATAATCATCACAGGTCAACCAGGGATAGGAAAAACAGCAGCAATAAGATCTGTTTTAAGAGATTTAGAAAATGAAACTGATAATATCTACCAAATATACATAAATTGTTGGAAAAA
Source organism: Candidatus Woesearchaeota archaeon (assembly GCA_018302235.1). GTDB lineage: Archaea > Nanobdellota > Nanobdellia > SCGC-AAA011-G17 > GW2011-AR18 > DATDVT01. The sequence goes on along the minus strand of JAGVZW010000034.1, from coordinate 13,762 downwards.
AGATTCTTTCTTTAAAATAATTACTGAATTATGCCACCAAATTAATTATTCTTGGACGCATAATAAGAGCGGAGAAGATTTAATACAAGTAGCAGCAAATATATTAAACAAAAAATCAGTAGTTATAGTGTTAGATGAAGTAGATAAATTAGAAGATCAATCAATAATTTATTCTTTATTAGAAGATATTCATAAAAAAACAATCATTTTGATTACAAATGACGAATTATTTATGGCAGATATGGATAACAGAATTAGATCAAGACTAATCCCAGATTTATTAAATTTTGAGCCGTATAATGAAGAAGAAACAACAGGAATTTTAGCACAGAGAAAAGGATATGCATTCTTTCCAGGGGTTTTAAACCAAGAATCATTCTATAAAATCTGTAAAAAAACATTTGAACTACAAGACATTAGAGCCGGGTTATTTTTAATGAAAGAATCAGGAATTATAGCCGAAGCAAAATCATCTAAAAAAATCTTAGAAGAACACACAAACATAGCAATTTCAAAACTATCTGAATTCAAAATTAAAAAAATACAAGAATTAAACAAAGAATCACAACAAATATTAGATTTAATAAAACAAAATTCAGGAAAAACAGTCTTAGAAGTATTCAAGGAATATGAAGAAATAGGCGGTAAAAAGACATATAGAACATTTTCTAGAAAAATTAAAGACTTACAAAAATCAAAACTAATCAATCTTAAAGAATTAAATCTAGGGTATGAGGGAAGAACCACCCAAATTTTTTTTGAAACAAAATTAGATCAATTTAGCAATGATTAAAAATTATTATTTTTTCTACTGGACACACTAGACAAATACTCGTGAGACTTAAATATGAAAAATTCTTAATATCTTAGGGGGTGGTAAATATGAAAACAGAAAAAAAAGAAATCGAATTGATTTCAAGGTTGTTTAGTCAACAAATCATGAATCTACCAATAAAAAAGGAGGAAATAAAATGCAAAGCCTAAATAACACAGTTTATTCCAAAACATTCTTAGAAATATTAAGAGATGAAGATCAAATTAACGACATAGAGGAAGCAATGATGATAGGATATATAGATGACTATAGAGAAGACGAAGAAAATTTATTTTTCTTTGAAGGGCTTTAAAAGGTCATTAATGAGATGCAACACCTCTACTGCAGCCTCAGGCCTTGAAAAGTCCTTTATTTTTTCATGATTACTGCTAATAATTTTATTTATTAATCCAATCAAATCATCATTAAGTTTATATGCAATCTTATTTTTAATTAAGTACTCAAAATTCTTTTCTTCTTGACCAGGTAATGGATCCAATAATATCATAGGAAGTTGTATATTGAGCAATTCAGATACAGTTAACCCGCCAGGTTTTGTTATAACTAAAAAAGATTCAGCATAAATATTGTCTATATCATCTACAAAGCCATAAACCTTACACTTTCCCTCTAATCTTTTCTTTAATCCTTTATTTTTTCCAGCAACAACCTTAAGTTGAAAGTTATCTTTTAACTTATTAACCACAGATTCTATGTCGCCTAGTCCAGCACCACCACCCATAATTAAAATATATTTTTTTTTAGAGGTTTTATTTAACACATCAACAGGTATTCCAGTAACCTTTATCTTATCTTTATCAATATTCTCTTCTTCTAATTTTTTCTTAATCTCATTGCAAGATACAGCATAATAATCTACATTCTTATTTATCCAAGAAGAATTCAGGTGAAAATCAGTAATAACCGCAAATAGCTTATAATTTTTTTTAATTCTCGAGAACACAGCACAAGGAAAAGCCTGCGTGCAGATTACTAAATCGGGTTTTTCTTCTTCAATGATCCTTTTAAATCTAAAAGAACAGAGATATAAAAAAAAATCTTTTAAAATAGAATATTTTTTAAATAATTTTTTTTCATTTAAATATATATTCCCATAAAATCCTGAAAAATATTTTAAAATTAAAAAATAACTATTTCCTATTAAATAATTTAATTTTAATTCTTTTAACGAATCAATAAGTTTAATATCATATCCATCTTTTAATTTTTTTTCTAAAACCTCTGCACATTTTTTATGACCATTTCCTAAAGCAGCAGTGTAAAAGATACAAATTTTCATTAAAATAAAAAACTAATAACTTTTAAAAATCTTACTTTATTTAGAATTAGATGAAAATATTAGCATTTAGTGATATTCATGATGAAATTACCTATTTAGATATAATAAACAAAAAAACAAAGAAATATGATCCAGATATACTGATTTGTGCAGGAGATATAAGCTTTTTTGCCAGAAATTTAAATTCTTCAATGACAGTCTTAAAAAAACTAAATAAACCAACACTTATTATTCCAGGTAATCACGAAACAGCAGCAGACATTTTTAGTTTTAAATCTGAAAATTTGATTCCATTACATAAACAAATCTACATAAAAGATGATTATTGTTTTTACGGTTATGGTGGGGGTGGATTTTCACAAACAGCAAATGACTTGTTTAATAATTTCAAAAAATTTGAAAATAAATTTGAAAATAAAAAATTAATTATCGTCACCCATTTTCCCCCATATAAAACAGATTTAGATATAATTAATAAAATCCATGTTGGAAACAAAACATTAAGAGATATAATCTTAAAATATTCCCCAAAAATAGTAATTTCAGGTCATTTACATGAAAACGAAAGAAAATCATCATATATTAATAAAACATTATGCATCAACCCAGGACCAAAGGGTATATTTTTAAAAATATAAAAAAAGAAAATTTATCTTCTTTTTTTCTTTGATGCTTTTTTTCTTGTTGGCATTTTATATCACCTCTCTCTCCCATGAAGATTTATATAATCATTCATAAATATATTAATTACATTTTATTTAAAAAGGTTTTTATTTCGAAATTTTTTTTATAGTTGTTATAAATAATTTTTTTTGTTTCTTCTTCTGTTAATTTTTTTATTTCAGAAATTTTTTTTACAGTAATTATAACATTAACAGGTTCATTTCTTTCTCCAACTAGATGAGAAAGATATGGCGCATCTGTTTCAGTTAAAATTTTGTCTAATGAAACCATATTAACTAACATTTGAAAATGCTGCAATCGCATTATAATAGGGGGGATAGAGAAGTTATAGCCTAAATCCTCTGCTCTTTTAATTAATTTTTTATTTCCTTGAAAACAATGCAAAACAATTTTTTTTAATCTTGAAGACTCTAACAAATCAATACATTCTAATTCAGCTTTTCTTGTATGAACAATGATAGGTTTATTTATTTTCTCCACCATACTGATTATTTTTTGAAAATGTATTTTTTGTTCTTCTTTTTTATTAGATAAAGAAAAGTCCATACCAACCTCCCCAACAGCCAAAATATTATTTTTATTTTCTTTAATAAATTCTAATTCTTCATCAACATCTATAGGTTCAATATCTCTAGCCAATCCATCAGACTCAATCTCTTTAGCAAGTGCATCAATTGGATACAAACCAAGAGAAGCATTAACAATATCATATTTTTTGCTTAATTCTAATGCCTTTAGGTTAGAAGAATGATTCACACCAGATGTTAAAATACTTACAACCATTTTTTCTTTTGCTCTTTTAATTACTACATCTAAATCATTAGAAAATTTTTTACTGTCTAAATGAGCATGAGTATCTATATACATAGATAAAGATTAAAAAAGAAATATATAAATTTATTTCAAATAACAATCTAAAAAATCCCTTACAAACCCAAAATATTCCTTTTTAGAACCACTTCTTCTTGTTTATCTTTATAAACCAAGAGTCAAAGCATCTTCTAATTGTTCACAATCAGGACAAACATTTGTTTCAATAGTATCTTTTTCTCTTATTTCAATCAACATTCTTCTTATGTCCCTAACAGCTCTCTTCCATCAAATAATTCCTATTTTAGTTGTCAATATAAAGCCCATATGTTTCAAAAAAACTTACTTCATAATTTAACACACCTTAGTTTTTTAAAAAGAATAAATTTCATATTTATTATCTTTTCTATGAAAGAAACTATATGCCAAATATAAATACAATTCCACCAAGTAACCAATTTAATAATTTCCAAATAAAAGGTAATAAGTTAATAAATATTAAAACTAAACAAAACCATGTCATTGTTTTAATAATAATATTACCAATATTCTCTTGTTTAATATAGTTTTTAATTACAATCATAAACATTCTTCCCCCATCCAATGGACCAAGCGGTAATAAATTAAACAATCCTATACCAAAGCTGATCACATAAAGCCAGAAAAATAATTCAACAAGCCAAAGTAAAATATAAGCTAGGATTTTATTTTTACCATCTTTTATATCAATAGAACTATATGTAACACTCAATCCCATTAGAGCCTCACTTTGATTTCTCTCTCTAGCAACCAATTCAACTTCATTAAACCCATCTAAAGTTTCTACTTCAATAACATCTCCTGGTTTTTTAGTATCTAATACAGAAACAAAATCTTTTTGATTAAAGATAGGGTAATTATCTATATAAGTAATCTCATCTCCAATCTTTAAACCAGAGCTATTAATAGGTAATTCTTCATTTATACTTATAATTTTAACACCATTATATTCAACCATATTTCCAGCCAAAGGATCTAAAATTAAAATTAAGATAAGAAAAAAAACAGCACCACTCAAAAAATTAGAAAAAGGACCCCCCATCATTATAGATAATTGCTTTCTTACGCTTATATTTTTCATTTCTTTTTCATCTGGCTCAACAAAAGCAGCCAAAATAGGACCCAAAAAAGCTATGCCAGAGCTCTTTATCTTAATTCTAGCCAACCTAGCGTATAAACCATGTGAAAATTCATGTATTCCAGCAACAATTAAAATTCCAATAATCCAATGCCAAAATGACATAACTATTGGTAACCCTGGAACTTCTACACCAGGTAAAACTGGCGATAATATTGGAATAACATCTGGTTTAAACATTAAATCAAGGGTACCCTTTATTAAATAATAAAATATAAAACCCATCCCTATAAAACAAATCAATATACCAAAATAACCAAGATATTTTAATAATCTAGGACATCTTTTTGCGATATTGTCCATTAATTTTAATCCAATTTTTGTTCTAAGCATTACAAAAATCTTTCCTTGGATATCAAATCTAGATCTATATTTTAAAAATAGTAAATATAGTATACCATAAAAGATTATTGCAAACAATAAATCATAATTCATAATATAAAATTAAATCATTTTATTTAAAAATATTCTTATTTCTTACCCTTCTTCTTTAATCTCAAAACAGAAGCACCACATTTTCTGCATTGAATCTTTCCAGCTCGAACCTTTGTATTATCTGCTCTTATCTTACTCTTACAGAGTTTACACACAAAAACCCTTGCAAACAACCTTGAATTAGCCTCAGGAAATCTTACCATTTTTAACTCCTATTTTAATTGTTTCATTACTTTATCTCCAAGAATATCCCAATATATTACTTGATCACCGTCTTTTACCTTTTCTTTTAATTCACTAGGTATTTTCAAATCAAATGTTTCATATGACTCCATATCCATTACAGTAGCAATATTTTCTTTTATTGATAATACCTGTGCAGTTTTTTTGTCTACTATTGGTACATTAATCTTATCCTGTCCAGGATGTATTTCAATTCTTTTTTGACTATCTATTAAACCAACACCATCAATTCTACATTTTGAAGCACCATGCTTTCCAGTCTTGCTAGTTTGTATATCTTTTACTACACAAGCAACACCACCCAATATAACATAACTCCCCGGCTTTAATAGACTTACTTGAGTTTGTTTTATTTCACTCATAAAATTTTAAAAAGGAATATCTATTTAAATGTTATTATAAGATTTATAAGAATTATAATAATAAGGTTAATTTCTTTTGAAGTCTTTAAGATATTATGACAAAAACATATCTTCCAACAACAAAAAGATTTTGTTTAGAAGAACCAAAAAGACCAAAAATTGATAGTTTAGTAGAGATCATTAATCATACAGTAAATACACAGCAAGAGAGCTTACCAGAAGTATTAACTAAAAATCAATTTCAAATATATAGACCAGAAATAGAACGAACTCTAGAAAAGTATCAACCAGAAGTTAGAGAAATATTAGCTAACGGAGGAAATCTATTTCAAGTAATTCAAATGGAAATAAAAGGAGATATTGAAAAAGTAGTTTTAGGTGATGACAATAGTAGAATTGATTCATCAAGAAATTATGAACACCAAGAATTTACAAAAAAAGAAGAAAAACAACCATGGCTACTATACAGTGCAATAGCAGCCACAATTATAACAGCAGCTATGGTATTTTATAAATTTACAAATCAGCAAAATCAGGAAAGCCTACCATATTACGAATCTGTCGACGTGTTTAATGATATACAAACAATAAGCTCAAGAATAGGTTTTTATAAAACAGAAGCAAAAAGACAAAAATGTTTAGATAAAAGAACAGTAGAATGCCAAAGAATAGAACAACAAATAGAAGCCCTAGATATGAAAAAAAAAGTATTAGAATATATACAAAAAAGAAGATAGTTTTAAATAAGACTATTTTATAATATTTTTATGAAAAAAATAAAAATTAATGATTTTATAAAATTAGAATATACTGCCAGAATAAAAAACACAAATGAAATCTTTGACTTAACTTCAGAAGAATTAGCAAAGAAAGAGGGAATATTCAATAAAGAAATTAATTACGGCCCAAAAATAATATGTGTAGGCCAAAAAGAAATTCTTTCAGAATTAGATAATTTTTTAATAAATAAAGAGTTAAATAAAGGATATAAGATAGAATTGTCTCCTGAGCAGACATTTGGAAATAGAAATAATAAATTAATAAAAACATTAAATACACAAAACCTGCTTAAACAAAAAATTAATCCTTATCCTGGAATGCAGCTCAATTTAGGGAATTTAATGGGAATAATTAGAAGCGTTACAAATGGAAGAACATTAATAGATTTTAACCATCCCCTAGCTGGAAAAGTTTTATCTTATGAATTGAAAATAATTGAAATAATAGAAGATCCTAAACTAAAATTAGAATCATTATTAAAAAATACATTAAATGTTGAACTAGAATTAGAAATCAATGAAAAAACAGCTATAATTTATTTAGAATTGCCTAAGACAACAGAAGAAAAATTAAAAGATTTAATAAAAAAACTAATACCTGAATTAGAAAATATTGTTTTTCAAAAAAAGAGAACAAAAAAATAATTAACTTTAAATAGGAGTTTTCTAATTTATTAAAGATGGAAAGTATAATAAAAGAAGCAAACCTTAGAACCAATATGTCTTCTTATAATAATTTAACAAATAAAACAAAAAAAACAGAAATAGATGAGGAATTAGAAAAATTAGTAAACCAACAAAAAGCCAAAATAAAAGTTATAGGTTGTGGGGGTGGAGGCGGTAATACAATTAATAGGATCTCTGAAGTAGGCATAACCGGCACAGAAACAATTGCTATAAATACAGATGCTCAAGACTTGTTATATACAAACGCAGATCATAAAATATTAATAGGAAAAGAACTTACAGGTGGTTTAGGCGCGGGAAGTATTCCAAAGGTAGGCGAAGAATCAGCTAGAGAAAGTGAAAAAGAGATTAGAGAAAACATACAAGGCTCAGACATAGTCTTTATTACATGTGGAATGGGTGGAGGAACAGGTACAGGTTCAGCACCAGTAGTAGCTGAAGTGGCTAAAAAACAAAATATTTTAACAGTAGCAATAGTAACATTGCCATTTTCAATGGAAGGAAAGAGAAGATTAGCAAATGCAGAATACGGCTTAGAACAATTAGAAAAAAATGCAGATACATTAATAATAATTCCAAATGATAAATTACTTGATTTATGTCCAGGTCTTCCACTACATACTGCATTTAAAGTAGCAGATGAAATCTTGACAAATGCAGTAAAAGGAATTGCAGAATTAGTAACAAAAGCAGGCCTTGTTAACCTTGATTTTGCAGATATTAAAACAGTAATGGGAAAAGGGGGTATAGCCATGATTGGTGTTGGAGAATCAGATTCTGAGAATAGAGCAGTAGAAGCAGTAGAAAAAGCAATTCAAAACCCATTATTAGATGTGGATATATCAGGTGCAACCGGAGCATTAATTAATGTTTCAGGCGGCACAAATATGACACTAGATGAAGCTAAACAAATAGTAGAAACAATATCAGAAAGATTGGATGAAGATGCCAGAATAATATGGGGAGCACAAATACAAGAAGACCTAGATAAAACAATAAGAACCTTAGTAATAATTACAGGCATTAATTCTCCACAAATTAAGGGAAAAAGTACAATAATAGAACAAAAAAAGGATTTAAAATATGATTTAGGTATAGATTTTATTGATTAGATAGTTTTTTAAATATATACTTTTTATTCATGTCAATGGTAAACATCAGGATAATTTTAGAAAAAATCAAATCATTTTTCATTGAATGTAGAAGGGTATGGCAGTTAACAAAAAAGCCAACAAAAACTGAATGGTTTATGGTCATAAAGGTAACAGGATTAGGTATACTTATATTAGGAGTAATAGGATTCATAATTAATATATTTTGGCAATTGCTGCTAAAATAGGAACATTTATAAGCTTTCAGCGTTCTTTCGTCTAAGAAAATGGAAACAAAAATTTATGCCATTAAAACAACAGCAAGTAGAGAAGAGCAGGTTATAGATTTTATAGAATCTAATGTTAAAAAGAAAAAGTTACAAGTATATTCTCTAATTACATCTCCAGGTATGAAGGGTTATATCTTTATAGAAACAATATCCGAAGATGAAGCAAAACAAGCATTTTTAGGTGTACCATATGCCAAGGGTATTCTTAATAAGCCCTTAGATTATAGAGAGATAGAACCTATGTTAGAACAAACCAAAGCAACAGTAAATATTCAAGAAAAAGATATAGTAGAGATAATTACAGGGCCATTTAAAAAAGAAAAAGCAAAGGTTAAAAGAATAGATGAACAAAAAGAAGAGGTAGTAGTAGAACTTTTAGAAGCAGCCATTCCAATACCAATTACTGTAAAAATAGATTCTATAAAGGTGATTAGAAGAGATGGAGAAGAAGATACAGAAGAAGAGGATAAAGAAAAAGAATAAGTTTTAAATGAGACCTAATTACTAGAAAACAATGGGAAAAAAAGAAACAGTTGAAGTGTTAGTTGAAGGGGGTAAGGCAATAGCAGGGCCCCAATTAGGAGGAACACTAGGCCCCTTGAAAGTAAATATCAATCAAGTTATTTCTGTCATAAACGATAAAACCAAAGATTTTAAGGGAATGAAAGTTCCAGTTAAAGTAATTGTAGACACAGAAACAAAAGATTTCAATATTGAAATAGGCACTCCCCCAACCTCTGAATTAATAAAAAAAGAAATAGAGTTAAAACTAGGATCAGGAGAACCAAATAAATTATTCGTTGGAGTAGCTTCAATTGAACAAATAATTAAAATAGCAAAAATGAAAAAATCTAGTTTATTTGTTAACAACCTAAAATCAGCAGTTAAAGTGATATTAGGCTCTTGTCAATCAATGGGCATCTTAGTAGAAGGTAAACACGCACACGAGGTAATAGAAGAAATCAGCGCTGGAAAATATGATAGAGAGATCAATGAAGAAAAAACTGAAACACCAAAAGAAAAATTAGAATCTTTTAAAATGATTAAAATAGAATTAGAAAAAAAGATAAAAGAAATAGAGAAGAAAAAAGAACAAGAAAAAGCTGCAGCAGAAGCAGCAAAAACAACAGCTTCTTCAGTAGAAACAGCACCAGTAGTTGTTTCACCGCCCAAACCAGCAAAAAAATAAATTTAAAAACTGTTTTTTCATTAAATTAAGATGGTAAATGAATTAATTTTAGTTTTTGTTGCACATTCGGATGATGAAGTAATTGGAATGGGGGGTACAATATTAAAATACATTCAAGAAAAGAAAGATATTGTTACAGTTTTAGTTTCTAATGGAGAAAAGTCATCCCCATGGTTAAAAAAAGATCTGTTAGTCAAGGAGAGGATTAAAGAAACAGAAGATATAGAAAAATTCCTAGGAATTAAAAAGACATTATTCTTAGATTATAAGGATACAAAACTAAAAGAAGAATTAGATACCCCGGAAGCAGAAAAAAAAATAGAAGCCATAATAAAAGAATTTAAACCTAAAAAAATATTCACACATTCTTCTTTTGATGCGCATTTAGATCATAGAGCAGTAAACAAAATAGTAATGAAGGTTTTAGATAAAATTGATAAAAAGAATAGAATAAATCTTTATTCCTTTGAGATTTGGAATGTAATAGAAGAAACAAATCCAAGAATTTATGTAGATATATCTTCTACATTTAAAAAAAAATTACAAGCTATAAAAAAATTTAAAAGTCAAAAAATATATACATACATTTTATTAATACCAACAATATATAAAGCATTTATTTTAGGTATGTTAAATAAGTGTAGATTTGCTGAAAGGTTCTATAGATTAAGATAATCGCCCAGGACAGGATTTGAACCTGCAATCTCCGGATTAGGAGTCCGGTACATTATCCAATTATGTTACCTGGGCAATAAATTTTAAAATATTCATTATTATTTAAATCCTTTCTTACAAAAGAAAATAATATCCTTACCTTCATCTATCTTCTTAAAAATTATAAATATTTCTTCAATATTTTTAACAATATCTTCAAATAGTTTAGATAATTTTAACAAACTAATTATAACAATCCCATCATCTTTAACAACCCTTTTCATCTCTAATAAACCAGTAATATAATTATCAAAATTATGTAAAGCCGTTATACATAAAACAAAATCAAATTCTTTCTCTTTAAATTCCAGTTCTTCTCCACTACCAATTCTTAAATTGTCTTCACCTAAGGCAATTAATTCTTTGCAAGGATCAACCCCAATAGCATTAAAATATTTTGTAGAAATTCCAGTACCACACCCAATATCTAATATTTTACCAGAAATATTTATATTTTCTTTAATCAATTCTAATTTATGTAATTGTTCCTCTAAATACAATTCATTATAAGCCTTTGAAATGTATTTATAGTTCATCTCTTCAAAATTCTATTTTCTTCCCAATCACCAATTGTATCAATTAATTTTTGTGCAGATTCATTATTATTTATCCTGAGACCGGTTTTACCACAATTAGGACATATTAAATTAAATTTAAAATCTTTTTTTCTAGAAAATTTATAGTGACAATTCTCACAGAAATATTTTATTTTTTCTTCTTGAAATCTTCTTGTATCAACGGTATCTCTCTTTTTTCCAGTTATTGTTTCAATCTTATTATACGATTTACCAAAGACCTTTTCTTTAAATCTTAATTGTTGATATCTATAACATTCTCCACATATTAAATCAGTACCATTAATATCATATTTCATTTCTTTGACTGGCACACAATTCCCACATTTACATCTCATTTTAGTATCCATATTTTCTAATATTTTTACTCATATTTAAGTTTTTCTAAGTAATTTTTGTATTATTTTACATCCCTGACAAATGTCTTGAGAACAAGGCTCTCCGCATTCTTTGCAATGTTTCAAATTCCCTTTATTTTTATATTCTTTTTTTAATACAGGTAAGATCTCTAAAAAAGAAGTAATAGTAGAATTTTTTGTTCCTGGATATTTTTGTTCAAAATTATTGATCATATCCCTAATATCCGCTCTATAGGATACTTTTTCATATGGACATTCATTTAATTGCTGCATAAATCCCTTTAAAAAAGCATAGATAGCAACCTCTTTCTCCAGCATTAAATAAAAAGGTTTAATTCTCTGAACAAAACCTTTATCTACTAAAATCCCAGTCTTAGGCCCCAAACGCGCACTTGTTTTTACATCTCTCCTAAATTGATTCATTAAAATACTTTGACATTCATCATCTAAATTATGCCCAGTAACCAACTTAGTAGCATTTAGTTTTTTAGCCATTTGATTCAATAATTTTCTTCTTAAAACACCACAGATAGAACATGGTTTTTCATCTTTAATAATAGCATCTAACTCAATTTTAAATTCTTTTTTAAAAGAATAAATATACAGATTAATGTCTTCTTTCTCACAAAATTTTTTTAAAAATTTTAGATTTTTATCTCTATATTCCTTAATACCCTCATCAATCGCAATTGCTTCAATTACCAAATCCTTTCGTTTAGAGAAAATCTTTTTGAGTAAATACAAAACACTAGTTGAATCTTTTCCCCCAGAACAAGCAACTAAAATTTTATCATTTTTTTCTATTAATTTAAACTCCCTTATAGTTTTTCTTACTTTTTTTTCAAAATATCTCAAAAAACAACTCTTACATAATCGATTATATACTGGCTTATCCTTACATCTTTTACAATTAACCACCAGAAATCACACTCAATATCTCTACTTTATCTTCTTGCTTCACTTTGTAATTAATATCAACTAATTTATTATTTACACTAACTAAAACTGTAGTCGGATTTATCTTTAATTCGAATAAAATATCCTGAACTGATTCTTTAGTAATCTCTATATTCCTATTTCCACGATCTATATATACTTTCATCTATTTTATAAAATTTAATTAAATTTATAAGTCTTTAGGAATCAATCCCGGCAATATATTTAGCAATACTCTTAATAAAATTTTTATCCAATTCCTCAAACTTTGTTAAATGTCTTTCTATATCCCTAAAATTTACACGTTTTCCAACACATTGTCTGTAAACCTCATCGTATGTTAATTTTCTTAACGATACAGAATTAGATTTTATTTCAATCCCTAGTCTCCCTATTAAAAAATCTTCAAATAAGCTTAAACACAAAAAATCCAATTCCGGAGAAGGTTTAATTATAGTCCTTTGTCTCTCCCAAACAGATTCAAGAATCTTATCAAAAATCACATATGTTTTAGGTAAACATTTACCCTCTAATCCAACCTTTAAACAAAACAAATAAAACGATTTAGTTTTATCTTCATAATCCAACCTAAATTTATAATATCTTCCAGAAAGAATATCTAAAGATTCAGCCAAGCAAGCGAGATCCATAGTTTTATAAGATCCATATCTATCAAACATTTCTTCTAGTCTTTGTCTTTCTCTAAATGGTCTAATCTGATTTTTTTCCCTCATTTTAGAAAGAGTCTCACTAAAAGTCCTTAACCATTTAATTCTTTCAGCTTTATATAAATCAATAACCGAACTCATATTTTGTTATATTAATGCAAAATTTTAAAGATATAGCAATTAAAAAATATCTAATGATCCTTCTTATAATTAAACCAAAAATTATTTTTTTTACAAATACCTGTTTAAAATAGCCTTAACCTCATCTCCAGAACGAGCATCAACTAAGCACCTTCCATCTTTAAAAAAAATAACATCCTTTAATTTCAAAAAGTGAATACTTCGTTCACCACCATATTTTTGATTTAATTCAATTAAACTAACCTTTCCTGTATCTACCTGGTATTTACCATTACATAATCTATGTACAGGTATATACTTTTTACCTGCTAAATATTCAAAAGTATTACAACAACCTTCTTTTTTTTCTACTTTAATCTTTTCTAATCTCTCTTTCCATACATCATAAACAATTAAATCCTTACAATATTTTTCTTTAATTATTATTTTAATCACTTGCATTACCTGCAAAGAAGCAATAGAGTAAACTGCAGTATTAATTACCCCCAATCTACTACATCCTTCAATT
>JAGVZW010000033.1 GCA_018302235.1 Candidatus Woesearchaeota archaeon | reverse complement strand
TAGTGTTACATGTGCTAATTTGGGTTTTGTTGCAACATTGGCTTATCCAGGTAGCTCTTTTTGTTTAAGTGAGGGAGTACTTTATACTAAGTCATATACCGGGAAATATGTATCTGCTATTGATAGTGCTAATACTGCAGATAGAGCTCTTAATGCAGATCATGCTGATAGGGCAGATCAGGCTAATACGGCTGGTTTATGTACTGTTTATGGTTATGTTAATGGTAATACTTGGATAAATAAAAGAAATGGTGGTGGATGTCCTAGTGATACATTTAGAAAAGACCAGGGAGAAATATATTTTTGTTGTGAGGATGGTGGAATTCTAGGAGAGGAATCAGTCGATATCCCTAATTTTGAATCTGCTTATTTATATTTTTCTGATGATTATCTTGGTTTATATTTTTCTTTAGATAATGATTTAATGCATGATAATGACTTTGGAAATTTTAGTTGTAAAATAAAAAACGAGAATAATGATATGGAATATGAAGTAGAAAATTCTGATCGTGCAGCTTATTTGTATCCAGAAAATGTACAGGAGCTTAATGATGATCATTCTTATGGGGAGCAGGTTTTTTATTTGTACCTTTTAGAGGAGAGTGTGGTGATGGAAGAACTTGAGGTTAGGGGTTATGTTTCTAATGATGACTTCACACTAGAATGTAATCATGAGGATATAGATTTGGAAATATGGGAAGTAAACTCTGTACAGAACTACTTTTGTGATGATGATAGGGAGGATCCAACTGTTTTTGGTCAATATGCAGTTTATTATGATACAGAAATGGGTGATCTCTGTAGGAATATTCAAAAAGTCTCATGAGCGAATTGAATATTATCTTTTTTTCTAAATTTTTTGTTATTAATATTAATTCTTTTAATGTTTCTAATAAACCATTAATTTCTATTTCATATATAATCTAGATTTTTTAAAAGAAACTCAGATAATTGAACAAAAATTAGAAAAAGAAGTAAATATAGAGGTTTTGTCTATAGAAAAATGGAAAAATATAAAAAGGAATGATAGGGTTTTTTATGATAATATAATGAGAAATCATATTGTTTTATATGGAGAAGATTTGATATGAATATTGAAGATTGTTATTTTATTACGAAATGAAGTTATAGATCTTGAAAAAGTAAAAAAATCTTTGAATGTTGCTAGAGAGTTTATTAAGAAAGTTGAAGAAAATTTTGGATTCTTATAATATTGTTTTATTTTGTTCTTACATAGCTATGTTTCTAAGAAGAATGATACTTTTTTTGGTCGTTGTACTCTATTTATATTACTATATTTTTGTTTATAATTATCATAAATGATAATTTTATTAAATTTATTAGTTATTTTTAACTTTTTGTTTTGTTATAGTTAGCTTATTTGATAATTTTATTAAATAAAAAAGTTTAAATAGTTAAAGAATAATATATCTTTATGCAAGCACTTGATTTTTTAAAAAAAATTGAAACTATGAAAACTTCAGTTCTAACATTAAATGATATCTCTAAGATTATTAATAAAAATAAAGAGTATAGTCGTTTGTATATATATAGACTAAAAAAAAGGAATATTATTACGGAGATAGAAAAAAATAAATATACTCTATCTGATGAACCTTATGAGGTTGCTTCTAATTTGATTTTTCCGTCATATATCTCTTTTATTAGTGCCTACTCTATTTATGGTTTGACTACACAAATTCCTAAGACTATTTATATTGTTTCTTCTAAACCAAAAAAATCTTTAATTTTTAATAAGATGACTATTAATTTTGTTGTTTTAAAAAATGTTTTTGGCTATAGAAAGATGATTTATAAAAAGAATTATTTATTTGTTGCAGAGTTAGAAAAAGCTATAATTGATTCTTTATATCTACCTAAATTTTGTCCAATTTCTGAGACTTTTGAGGTTTTAAAAAATAAAATTGATATTGAAAAATTATTAAAATATGCTTTACTGATGAATTCTATTGTTTTGTTAAAAAGATTGGGGTTTTTATTGGATTTGATTAGTATTGATATATCAAAAAAGGTAAAAATTAACAATAGATATGATCTTTTGAATCCTTATTTGAAAAAAAGCAAAAATAACTCAGTTAGATGGAGATTAAATATTAATGAGGTATTGGAATGATAACTAAAAATGAATTAAATAAATATTGTTCAGTTATAGGATTTAATTTAGCACAAGTCGAAAAGGATTATTTACAACATTTATTTTTAATCTTTTTGTCACAATATTTTTCTAATGAATTAATTTTTAAGGGTGGAACTGCTATGCAGAAGATTTATGGTTTGAATAGGTTTAGTATAGATTTGGATTTTACACAAACAAAAGATTTTGATATTAGTTTAATTTCTAAGATAGCTAATTCTTTAACTGATTTTGGATATGAGACTAAATTTGAAGAAGTTAAAAATTTGGGAAAAAATTTTATTTTTAAGATAAAAGGGCCTTTATATGTAAATAGTTTAGTTAGTTTATGTACTCTTCGATTAGACATCAGTTTACGAGAGAGTATTTTGTTAGATCCTAAATTAATTGAAATATTTCCTGTTTATTCTGATTTGAGACCATATAATATTTTAGTAATGGATGAGAGAGAAATTATGGCTGAAAAGGTAAGAACAATAATGAATAGAAGCAAACCAAGAGACATATTTGATTTTTATTTTTTATTAAGAAAAGGTGTTAAATTTGATATTAGTCTGATTAATAAAAAATTAAAATATTATAATCAAAAATATGATTCTAAGTCTTTTTTATTAAAGATTAAAGATATGGAAAATTTATGGTCAAATGAATTGAAGGATTATGTTTCTATAGTTCCTAATTTTGCTGTTATATTTAAAGAAATTAAGAATATTATTTAATTTTATAGAATTATTTTTGACTGGACCTAAATATAATTCTTTGATTTCAGTAAGCTATCTATTATCTTAGTATTGTAATTATTTTGTGATATAATATCTCTATTATTGTTAATATATATTTTCTTTTATTTGACGATGTGTAATTTCCTAATATTTTTTTTATATGGAAAAATATCTTATTGAAATAATGCTTTTAGTTGATTCTTGTAAATAAAATTTATTCATTTAACAATAACCATTTCCATAATGGAATAAACTTAATATTATTTTTTTTTTCCATTCATTTAAAATTTCAAGTATTTTTATTTCTTCTAACTTTGTTCTTAAGTCTAGAAAAAAACATATTAATGTTATTTTTCGGTTAAATACGCTCTAAAATAAGATTAAATTTATATTATAGTTTTTATTTTTAAAACTATGTTTAAAGAGGTAATATTTATTTTTATAATTAGTATTATATGTGTTAACGCTGGAGAATATTTAGATATAAATATTAGTTATGATAATGGTGTTTATGATTACGAGATTATAGGGTTGAATTATTATGATGTAATAGATAATGAAGGAAATTATGTCTATCAAGTATTTGATTTAAGTAATAATATTGTTGAAATGGATTCTTTTGAATTTGATAGAGAAATTAGGTTTTATTATGAAAATGGAACTGACGAGACTTTTTTGAGGGATTATTATAGTGGTATTTTAAGTGTTAAATATGATAAAAATATTCTGGATATTTTTGTTTATAATGACTCTTTAGATATGATTTTAGAGATTAATTTAGTGGATTATTTTAAGGAAGAAGAAAAAATAATTGAAGAACCAGTTTCTGAAGAAAAGAAATATTTATTGTATATTTTAATTTTTAGTTTAATAATAATTTTAATTCTTATTTTAAGGAATTTAAGAAAAAATGTGTTTATATTTTTTATTTTATTTTCCTTTTTAATTTCTGCTGCTGGGCTTAATTTTGGAGAATCTTTAGGATATGAGACTAATGATTATCTTTCTTTTTCTGGTGATCCAAATGGAGTTAGTTCAAGCTCTTTAAATGATTTAAATGTTATTAATATAGAAAAAGAAGGGGACTTAAAGATAGGAGATAATGAATTTAAGAATATTATTCCTACAGAAAACGGTAAAAGTACATTTACTTTAGATGCTAAGGGTGATTTAGTTGAGGCTGATTTTAAGATTGGTGATCAAGGTGGTGATTATAATATAAAAGGAACTAAATTTTATGCTCCGCCAGGTTCTAATGTTAAATTTAAGGATGGAATAATAACTTTAAATGCTCCAAAGGATTCTGAATTTAAAGAATTGCCTATGTCTGAAAATGGACCTGATATGAAGATTACTGGAGAAAATGTCAAGATTAACCAGTTTAATACATTAAATAAGGGTGAAATTCTGATTAAAGGTAATACTTTTTATACAAAAGATAGTGTAATTAATGGTATTCATGTATACAGTGAACAAGAAACAAAATTATTTTTTGATGGTAATAAACATGGGGTAGATACTAGTTATATTTCTCTTGGAGAAGTGGGGGTTTATACAAATATTGCGAAGGACAAAGGTGATTTTAATCTTGATTTTACAAAGGATTCTTTCTTTAAAGGTGATGTTAAATTTGATTTTGATGATAAAGAAAGTTACTCTTTAAAGATGGAAGATTATGATCCTAACCCAGTGGTTAGATTATATTCAAAATTGGGTGGAAAAACAAAACTATTTAGAATGCAGAACGGTCCAAATATTTTTGATACGTATACAAATCGAGATATACGGTTCGTTAATGATAAATCAAATATTAAAGCTGTTCCTTTTGAGTTTGATATAGGAATTGGGTTTGTTAATTTTGAAGAGGATGGTAGTTTTAACCTAGTTGAAGATCTAATCTCTAAACCTAAATTTTTTGTTGATAAATCTTCTAAAAGATTATTAGAAAAAAAATATAATATAAAATTAAATGGAGATTACAGTAAAGATCAATTATCTTATTTAGGGGATGTATTAGATTCTTCTACTCCTGAAATGAGGGTTGGTTTAAAGGAAATTGTTCTTTACAATAATAAAAATGATCTTTTAAAGGCATGTCATCAAT
Organism: Candidatus Woesearchaeota archaeon; assembly: GCA_018302235.1. Taxonomy (GTDB): domain Archaea; phylum Nanobdellota; class Nanobdellia; order SCGC-AAA011-G17; family GW2011-AR18; genus DATDVT01. Next base: position 59,803 of record JAGVZW010000033.1, on the reverse strand, counting down.
CAGATGAATCTACTGTTGGGTGCATAGGAAATAATGTCGTAGAAGTAACAAGTGATAAATTTTCAGATGATGAATTTTTAGTTCATGAACTATCACATCCATTGATTGAAAAATATTCTAGTAGATATAAAAAAGGAGAAAAAAACCTTTTTAAACAAGAATGGTATGATATTCATAAGGGAAATGATGCTTATCCTAATAAAAAATTGTCTGATGGTTTAGGGTGGAGTGATGAATCACTTTTTGAGGTTGCTTATGGTTATGCTACTCCTTATGGGGCTACTGATTGGGATGAGGATATTTCTGATATGACAACTAAAATTAGAAATAGGCCAATGGAATTTAAGCAACATATATGTGAATATAGTCCGTATACAGGTGTTTATATTGCTTCATTTGATTTTTTAGTAAAATATAAATTTATTACGGAAGAAGATAAACAAAAGGTATTTGAGCAGTGTTAATAAGGTGTGGTTTGAAGAATAAAAATTAAATATAGGCTTCAGGTGTTTCGAATCTTTTTTTAAATGTTTTAACTGCCCTAGTTTCTAATTGGTGCATTTCTCTTCTAGATACTTTATATGCTCTGGCTATTATTGATGTATTTTCATCATACATTATTCTAATTAAGATATCACTTAAACTTGTTAATTTTAATGTTTTTTGAACATCTTCAACCAATTCTTTTTTTTGTAGTACTGTTTCTGGATTTGTTTCTGCTTCTAGGTCTATAATATCATCAATAGCTACGTCTTTTGATACACTTAGCTGATTATTTATAGGGGGATGTACTATTGATCTATTTTTTCTTATATATCTAATTATTTCTCTCATTATAGCAGAGTATGCGAAACTGCTAAAATTCCCTAAATTCGGGTTATATCTATCTACAGCATGGATTAAGCCAATATACCCCTCTTGAATAATATCATCATATATACTAAAATTAGTAAATTTTTTTGCTATAGAATAAACAAGATGTTTGTTAAATAATACCCATTCTTCGCGTTTTTTCTTATCTTCTGTTTGTTTAAATTCATAATAAAACTCCCTATTTTTTGTTTCAAAATAGTCAGTGCGTTTTTCCATTCTCTTAATCTAATAAAAAACTATTTAAAACTTTTGTCATTTAATAGTAATTAAGTATGTTTTATTTTCTCAGAATTAGTAATTATTCAGAATTGTTTATTGAATAAAAATATGTTTTTTTATATGAGAATTAAATTTATTAATTCTTACATATTTTTTATATCATGTTAAAAAGGGGACAAGTAACTATATTTGTAATTCTAGGATTAGTAATTTTAATTATTTTAGGTATTGTTTATTATGTTAAATTTTATATTTTAGAGAGTAAGTATGTTAATATTGTTCCTCAAGATATACAAGCAGTTGATGAATATGTAAAAAATTGTTTGGAACAGACAGTTAAAGAGGGATTAGTTTATTTGGGTGATCACGGTGGTTATTTTATAGAGGAGATACCATATTATTATAAAAATAATGTTAGCTTAATAGAAGAGAATTTTTTGAATAGAGAATTAAACAATTATATTAATTATAGATTAAATTATTGTATTAAAGATTTTTATTATTTATCAGAGTATAATATTCAAGAGAATGGATTTGAAGTAAATAGTGAGATTAATCAAAATGTAAATGTTCTTTTAGATTATAAATTAGATATTACAAAGGCTGATAAAACATATAATTTAAGGTATTTTAATGTTGTTCTTAACTCAAATATCAGTAAAATGTTTGATATAGCTGATTTCATTGTTGAAGATTATGCTTTAAATGGCAATAGAAACTGTATTACTTGTATTTATGACAAAATAGAGGAAACTAATTTTGATTTATATATAAATTATGTTGATGATGGTATATTATATTCTTTAGATAATGGTCAAGAAAATTTTGATTGGTTGATTTTATAGAATTATTTTTTGGACTGCAGAAAGATTTATATATTCTATTTTGCTTAGAAAAGTGAATGGGAACTAAGATTGGCGGTTTAAGGAAGAATACTCGATATAAATTATCAAAGGGAAAGAGAAAAAGGGGAAAGATTAGTATTATAGAATATTATAAAATATTAAATCCTGGAGAAATGGTGTATTTTTTAGCTGATCCAGGGATTCAAAAGGGAATGTATCATCCAAGGTTTCATGGAAAATCTGGAACAGTATTAAAAAAAAGAGGCAAATGCTATGAAATTGAGCTAATTGATGGTAATTTGAAAAAACTTATGATTGTGCATCCAATACATTTAAGGAGGATAAAAAATGGATATTGAAATATTAAAGGAGGTTCCTTTATCTCTAATTGATATAAAAGAAAGATTAGAGGGTTTTAAAAAACAAAAAAAAGAATTAAATTTTAGATCAGTAAAGGTATTGGATCAGTTAAATGAGAATATAAAAATAAAAAAGAAGGATGCTGAACAATTAAAGAAAGAATTAGGTGAATTGAATTTAATTAGAATAAAGGAAAAGAATTTAATTAAGATAATAGATATAATGCCAACTACACAGGAGAGCATAAAATCTCTTTTTAGTGGGGACAATATTACATTAAAACAAGAAGATTTGAGTAAAATAGAAGAAGTAGTGAAAAAATATGTTTAAGGGAGAAAAAAATGGGCAAGGAAGAATATGCAGTAATATTGGATTTTTTAAAACATGGATACCCCTACGAAAACAAACCACTGCACAAAAGAAATCCTATAGCTCAAGCTATAGGTGAAACTTATCTTGTTCTTTTAGAATTAGTGCCAAAGGAAGATGTTTTTTTGCAGCCGTATCAAAAGGTTTATATTGGGGATGGAAAAAGGGATCAAATCCATCATATAGTTGGAAAGGTTCCTTTGTCTAAGTTGACTCAGACAGCGAGAAATGAACTTGAATTTGTATTAAAGGATTTAATAGAAAAAAATTCTAGTAAATTCTTGGATTTTTTTAATCAGGCTGGTCCAATAAATATGAGAAGACATTATTTAGAATTATTACCTGGTATTGGAAAGAAACATATGTTGGAGATTTTGGATGCTAGAAAGGAGAAGAGATTTGAAAGCTTTTTTGATCTAAAACAGAGGGTAACATCTATTCCAGATCCAGAGAAGATTATTGTGAAAAGAATACTTTTAGAATTAGATGGTAACGAGAAATATAATTTATTTGTTGGTCTATAAATTTTAACCAAAATATTTTTAAACAATCTGCTATCTTTAATATTATGATTCGTAAGCTTAAGGTTTTCTTTTTTAATTTAAGGTCAATTTTTAATAAAAAGAAGAATATAAAATTAGGACTTTATGGGCCACCGAACAGCGGAAAATGTGTTACACCAGAAACTAAAATTGTATTAATGAATGGAGAAATTAAAACAATAAAAGAAATATTTGATAGCGTAAACCATAATAATTCATTTAATGAAATATATATTGATGTAAGATCTAAAAATTTAATCATACCAAGTTTTAATACACAAACCTTAAAAATAATTCCAAAACGAGTGAGTTTTGTTTATGCTCAAAAATATAAAGGAAAAATATATAATATTTTAACTAAAGCGGGTAGACAAATAAGAGTTACACCAGAACATCCATTAATCAGGCTTTCAAATAATGGCGTAGAGAATATAAGAACTGGAGGTTTAAAGGCTAATGAATCTATTGCTATTGCAAAAAAGTTATCCTTAGCAACAAACATTATGTTACCCAAATTAATTACTGAAAATTGTTTCAACGTTAATGGCAATATGATACAAATAATATCTAAATTTCATAATCAAAAAGAGATAATTATACCTTCTTACATAGATGAAGATTTAGTTAGTTTTATAGGTTATCTAATTACAGAAGCATATTATACAAAAAGCGTGATTAAATTTAGTAATTCAGACGAATACGCATTAAATCATTTTGATTATTTAACAAAAAAATTATTCAATTTAGAAGCCATTAAAAGAATAAATAATGGTGTGCCTGAAAGAGAATTAAATTCAAGAACATTAACTGATTTTTTAGAAAAAAGTTTAAATTTCAAACCATCTCTTTCAGGTAATAAACAAATTCCTTCACAATTTATGGGTTTACCTGATAATTTAACAGCAAAATTATTACAAATTTTATTTGATATGGGGGGTTATGTTTCTAAATTAACTAAAAATTCTAGCAATCAGATTGAATATAGTACCAAAAGTAAAATTTTGGTAGAACAAGTTCAATTACTTTTAAATAGATTTGGGATTGTAGGGAGATTTAGATCAAAATTAATTAATGGTCAAGCCTACTGGAGTTTATTTATATTTGGAAGTGATAATCACAGATTGTTTAAAGAAAAAATTGGTTTTAGAATAAAATATAAAGCTGAAAGATTAGATAAACTATCCAAATGTTGTTTAAAAAGAAATAAGTTTTATTTGCCTATTATGGGTTTATTGGAAAATATAAGAAAACAAGAGAAATTAAAAGAAGAAGAATTTTATTTAGATAATAAACATATTGCTAGAATGTACAGAGATAATAGAATATCATATCATAGATTAGAGAAAATGTCTAGAGTATTAAATAATAAAATTATAAAGACTTTAACTAATTCAGATAACTTGTGGGATGAAATTAAAGAAATAACTCAAGAAGAATATAATGATTATATTTATGATTTAACAATTGAAGATACACATACCTTTATTATTTCTAATGGCCTGATCGCTCATAATACTAGCATTGCAAATAGAATATGTCAGGATTGGTTAGGGGAAGATATGGGAACAGTATCTTCTATTCCACATGAAACAAGGGAAATAAATATGAAGGAAAAAATCACTATTAATTCAAAGGGAAAGGAATTAAGTTTTAATCTAGTTGATACACCAGGAATCGCTACAAAGATTGATTATGAGGATTTTCTTAAATTTAAAATGAAGATAGATGAAGCAAAAGAAAGGGCGAAAGAGGCTACAAAGGGGATTATAGATGCAATAAAATGGTTGGATGATATGGATTGTGTTTTAATTGTATTAGATTCAACTAGAAATCCATATAATCAAGTAAATATAACAATTATAGGTAATTTAGCTGCAAGGGATATTCCAGTTTTAATTGTAGCTAATAAAACAGATTTAAAGAAATCTGATGTAAAAAAAATAGAAGATGCATTTCCTCAATATTCTGTTATAGGCATATCAGCTGAAAAGGGCTTAAACATGGAGGAATTTTATGATAAGGTATTTGAAATGGTGAAAAAGAGGTGAACAAAAAATTGTTAACGTTACAATATATCCCATATCATGAACTTGGAAATTTGAATACAGAAGAAAAATTAAAAAAGATTTTAAGGAGTGTAAAAGAGGATAAGATAATTTTAATAGAGGGAAAATTAGATCCTAATGAAGAGGCAGAATTAATAACTAAAACAATGGAGGAAATAGATAAAAAATTTAAGGGGATCGAGATATGCAGTATTGATAACATTAAACAAAATCAGGAATTATTTGAGAGGATCAGATTAAAAATTGCTAATTTTTTATTGGGTAGATCAAATGGTTTAACTATTGTTGGACCAGCTACAATAGTTAAAGAAATAAAAAAAGATCCATTTAAAATTGAACTTCTAACATTAGATAGAAGAAAAAGGAAGTATTAAATATGCCACATCAATGTGTAAAATGCGACAGAATATTTGAAGATGGTTCAGATGAAATACTTAAGGGATGTAATGGTTGTGGTGGAAAATTCTTTTTTTTTATCAAGTCTAAAACTGAAAAGAATATTCATAATCTTTCTTTAGAAGAAAAGGAGAATATAGAAAAAGATGTATTGGATATATTAGGGATTAATTCAGATGATAAGCTTATAGTGTTAGATTTGGCTTCAATCAATATTACAAAATCAGGTAAATTTGAATTGGATATAGCTAAATTATTTAAAAAGGAGCCTATAGTCTATATGTTAGATGAAGGCAAATATATAATTGATGTGGGAGCAACCTTTGCTAATTTAAAAGAAAAAAATAAGGTTAATCATTTTTTATAAAGTGTTCCATTCAAATCTTTAGCATATAGGATATCATTGCTTTTATTAAAATAATTGTATATTTCTGATGTAGTTCCATCTGGATTCTTTATACTATAGAATATCTCACATAGACCATTTAATTCATTGTTATCAGTGATTATGCCAGTTACTTTTCCCTTTACATAGCTTGTTCCTTTTGAACTGGGTACTGTATAATCCCAGATTGACCCTCCTATACACCATTCATTTGCATTGTTCATAACAATTTTTAAATCTCCATCTGGTGTTTTTACAGTAATTTCGTTTTTATCTGTTGTTAATTTAGTTTCTTCTTCTTCGTTATCATCTTCATCATTATTATCCTCTTCTTCATCTTCACTGTTTAGATCTTCAGTTGTAACTACTTTTGGTTTAGTTTCTTTTTCTTCAATAATATTAGTTGTATTATTTTTTTCCTCTAAGAGTACATTTTTTATTTTTATAAAACCATCATTTTTTTGAATACTACAACTTGCTATCATTAACATTAATATAAATAACAGTATTAATCTTTTCATTCTTTAGTTACTAAATTTTTTATATTTAAATTTTGTGAATAATAAATATTCATTTATAAACACAATAGTTAAACTTAATAATTAATTTTCAGTAAAAATAACTATATCAAAATTCGAAGGAAGTATTTTAATTGTAGAAGCTCATAAGATTTAACATGTTTTTTAGAAAATTTTCTTCTTACACGAATTATAAAACAATATTTTGGTAACTGATATGTGATGCAATACTTATTCCTTTTTCATTTAATAGCATAGTATCAGTATATCTTGTTTCCTTAGGTATTTGAACTACATCCTCATTAGAAATATTTCCATTTTTAGTCCCAATAAAATTACCATTTGTATCATAACATATAACAAAATAGTTCCTAGCTTTTTTCGTTTCAGATCTTATTTGATAAGATGTTCCATCTTTATTTATCCGCAATTTTAATTCATCGCCCTCCCCTTTATAAGGAGTTCCATGATATTCTGAAAACCGCATTATTTTATTAGATTCAGTAGTGCTTATTATTCTTCCATTTCTAAAACTTGTTCTTGAAAAATCAACACTATACATCCCATTTTTTCTAATCTCTTCTCTGGGTTTAGTTTCAACAACTTTAATTGGTTTAGTTTCAACAACTTTAATTGGTTTAGTTTCAACAACTTTAATTGGTTTAGTTTCAACAACTTTAATTGGTTTAGTTTCAACAACTTCAATTTCTCTGGGTTTATAATCTTCAACGATTCCCTCTAAATCATCTTCAAGCTCTTTAATTTGATAGCTAATAGGGGTTTTTACTTGAAAATGATCGTCAATTGAAGATTTAAATCTATTATATAATGTAAATACTCCTATAGTTAAAGCAGTAGTTGCAGCAGCAAAACTAATACCTTTAAAATGTTTTTTCAAAAAACGCTCTTCTAGTCCAAAATTATTTCCTCTTTCATATAAAGCTCTGTTATAAGCAGTACGGTCATTGATTTCAATAAATACTGATCCAATCTTTACAATTCTTTTAAAAGAATTTTCATCAATTTTTGTAAGCTCGTTATTCTTTTTTCTATATGTAAGCCGTTCTATTAATTTATACCAAGGTTTTAAAATATGAGGTTCTTCTTTAATATTACTCTCATGCACTTGACTTAATTGATCTTTAGTTTTAACATTCAAAATACCAGAATCTTTTTTACTCTCATCTTTTCTAGATAAACTTAACGTTTCTACTTTAGTAATTTCATCATCTTTACTTCCAAATCTTTCTCTTGCAAAATCCCATGCATATTTTTTAGTATCGTGATGGGAGGAATATTTCTTTTCCATATCTTTTCAACACAGAACTAAAATATAAATCTTTTTTATCTTTAAAAACTATATTTTTCTAAATATATTTAAAAATCCAGTATGACCAATCATCTCTAAAATTTCAATAGTTTTTTCATGAATAAAATTATTATTCTCTCTAATTACATCTTGTATTTGTGGAATATTTGGTAAGTAGATAATTAGATATCCTCCCTGTTTTAATGATTTATTTGCCTCATTTAGTAGTTTATATGGTTCTTCTAAATCAAAAAAAATCATATCTATGTTTTTTTCTTCTATCCCTTCAAAAATATCTTTATTTATTACTTCAATGTTGTTTATATTGAATAAATTAAAATTTTTTTTGGCTATTTTAATGTATTCTTTATTTCTTTCATAGGTTATTACTTTTTTTACAAATCTAGCTAGGTTTAAAGCTACACAGCCGCAACCAGTGCCTGCTTCTAAGACAATAGAATCTTTATTAATATAATTTAATAACTGTAAAATATCTTTTTGTAGGGGTATTTGTGGTCCTCTATGTATTTTTTTTAATAAATCATTAAAAGATGGCTCGAATATATAAAATTTTTTTTCTATATTTGATTCTGCGGATGTTTTATTCTTTATGTCTGCTTCTTTTAGAAATCCGTCTTTAGTGTGCAGATCTCCTTCTTTCCATAAATAATATTTTCCATTACAGTATAATGATTTCATTACAAAATATAAATTAAAAAGAGATTTAAATATTTCTAAGCTTCACTGGTGCATTAAGTGGGCTTAAATAATTCGGAAACCGGAACACTTTAAAAACTTCTGATATCTAAACCATTTATGAAAATTTTAAAAGCATTTGACAAAGAGATTAATAATAATAAGTATTTTAGATATAGAATTAATCTTCCTAAAAGAATAATAGAAGAGAGTGGGTTAATAGACAAAGAATTAAAGATTGTATTTGAAAAAGGAAAGATTATTATTGAAAAAGAATCTAATTAAATTTATCCGAATTATGTATTAAATATTCTTTAAATTGTGTATGAAATATCCAATATACACCTCTACTTGGTTTTGTAAGTATTCCTCTTTTTAAAAATTCTCCAAAATAACCAGAAAGTTGATTATTAGGCATATTAGTTATTAAAGTAGCTTCATTCATTGTAAATTTTAAACCTTTAATTTCTTTAGCGATTTTACATATTATTCTTTTTGCTTGTGGTGATAAAGGATAAAACATAGGAGTAAAAAAATCTTGAGATAATTTCCCTCTAATTTTCCAAATACTTCTTTCTACAACATCTGAATTAATAGCCATTTCATTAGTTTTTAAAGAATCGAAAACTAAAAAACCAATACAAACTAAAACATACGGATGTCCTTCTGATTTTTTAAATAAATTATATATGGCTTCTTTGTCAATATTAACCTCAGTATCATTTAATCTATTTTCTAAATAATTTGAAACATCTTTTTCAGTTAATCTTCTTAATCTTTCTGCAGGAAAAAAGCGATTTAAAGGAGAAAATTGTTCTGACATTTTTTCAGGAAAGTTAAATTTTCCTGCTAAAACAATCATATAATTTGAATTTGATTGTACTTTTTGAAAAACTTCTCTTAAAAAAGTTAAACCATCCATATTTTCTAAACTTTCGGCTTCATCAATTAAAATTACAATAGATGTATACATTTCTTTAACATTTTTCCATATTTCTTCTAATTTTTCTCTTAAAATATATTCAACTATTTGTTTCTTTTCTAAAGCTATTGTAATTCCTTTTACTTCTATTCTTGCTTTAAATGAACTAACCCATTTTCCAAATTCATTAATTTTTTTTGAAATAGGATTACGACTTATTATTTCTCTTTGAATATTTGTAATTAGGAATTCAGATAGTTCAATTACATCTTTTACATTACCCTCATAATTAGAAACATTAACTACTAAGGCTCTTTGATTATCTGCTATCTCTTCAAATTTATTTAATATTGATGTTTTACCCATTCCTCTATCTCCTGTAATGGTCATATTCATAGGAGAATTGTAAATAGTTTGACCTAAAAAATTTTCAAAACATTTTACTTCCTGTTCTCTTCCAACAAAAAAATGAGGTTTTGCTGGTTGTTGAGGATTAAATGGATTATATCTTATTTGCATAAATATATGCAATATAAGAACTATATAAACTTTACCATATTCCATATATTTCATATATTTTATTCTTAAAAAAGCCCACTTAATACACCAGTGAATTCTAAGCGTAAACTATTTTAATAACCTAATTTTTTGATAATTATGCATGAATTAAAAAAAGAACTAGAAGAGGAGTGTCTTGGATTAGCTACAACAATTTATAAGGATATAAAAGATCCAAGAAGAATAAGATATCATAAACACCTTTATATTTCTTTAGCAGTTTTATCTCTAATTTTTTCTGCTTTAATGACTTATGAGGTTTATAAAAATGAATTGTATTTTTTAAGAAATTCGAACCTGCGTAGGCACTAAGCCAGTAGATGACTCAATGATTATTTTTCAAACTTGAGTATGGGTATTATAGTGTTTTAAGACAATATAATTCTACCCCGTTTGGCCACTCCGGCACCCTCGCTTAAGTTCTTGAAAAAAAGAAGCTATTTAAATATTTCTTTACATATTTATGACATATTGATAGTTCTTTTATAAAAAACTAAATACATATAATCATTGCTTATATATTTATATATGGGTTTCTCTTAATATATATATGTATAAAAAAATAATCTCTAGTGTTATTATAGTATTTTTTTTAATTAGTTTTTTTTCTTTAGTCTTTGCTGGTTCAAATGAATCTGAAGATGACAAGGAAGACAAAAGGATGATAAAGATGAAGTAGAAGACAAGGATGATAAAGATGAAGTAGAAGACAAGGATGATAAAGATGAAGTAGAAGACAAGGATGATAAAGATGAAAAAAAAGCTGCTAAAAAATTTATTGATGAAGATGCAGAAACTTTTGTATTAAAAGAAGAAAAATTAGAGGACAAAGGAAGGGATAGAGCTTTAATTATTTTAACTAAAAAACTTCAAGAAAAACCAAATAAAGGTTTAGAAACAGCAATTTTTAATTTAGAAAAAGAAAGACCAGTTAATGCAGAAAAAAAAGAGTTAATTACACATGTAGGTATTAATAAAAATGGAGAAAGTAAAGAATTTTATGAATTAAAAGAAACATATGTCATGCCTGAAGATGGTGATTTAGATATAATAATTGAGATTCCAAAAGAAGATGTAGCAGATGCATCAGAATTAGTTTTGCCAGATAATACTGAAATAATTGAAAATGATCCCGTTATAAAATATAATTTTAATAATCTTGAAGCAGGAGAGGTTGTTTCAACAAGTACATTTTCTGATAAACCAATAGCAAATTCGAATTCAATAGCAGGGGTATCATCTCATACTGTTATTTGGGGGTTTTCATTAACAACAATAATCTTTGTATTTATTATAATATTAGGTATAATTGCAATTATTATATTTACAAAGAAACAATAGTTTTTTAATTTTTTAGTATTTTTTAAAAATATGAATAAATATTTAGATATTATTTTTAAATTGTTTCTTTTGTGCCTTGGTTTTCTTGATTTTTTTAATCTTTTACCAGGTTCATTTAATATTATTGATAAATTATTAACAGCAATTTTATTATTTTGTTTTTGGTTAAGGTTAAGTCCAACAAATTTTATCATAGGTACGAAGAATAAAAAATTAGACTGGTTAATTCTATTTGGATTTTATATTTTAGTTATTGATACCTTTCTTCCTTTTATAGAAAAAGATATTTCTATATATTCTACATTAATTAGTTATATTTCTTTGATATTAGGTACTAGTATACTAATAATAATAGCATTTTATTTCTCTAAAAAAAATAATATTAAAGAATTATCTGTTGTTTATGCAGTAACAAATTTAATTAAGAAAACTAATTATTTAAAGAATAACTTATGGTTAAGGTTTTTTTCAATCTTTATAATTTTATTTGCATTTTCACAATATTTGTTTGGTTTAGTTAATCAATGGTTCATGGTATCTTTAGACAAATCTTTATTTATTGTGGCGCTAATTTATGCTATTAAAGACTTAAAGAGTGAGAAAATTAAGATATTAAATATTCTCGGTAGAAAACTTACATTTAAGCTTAATAGAACATTTTCAATCTGAATCAATTAATATTTTAACCACAATTATTTACATCTTAAGTGGATTAGGTGTTTTATTTTTATTAATTATTCCTATTCTATTTTGCTGTTTTGTTGTTTTTGATGTTAAAATAGGGGATTTTATAAATGGTTTGAAAAGATACATTTTAATCTGCTGCATAGTTATATCTATTCTCTGTTTTTTGTTTGTTCCGTGGGTGAATCAAAAGGCGATTATATCTTCAGGAGGTATAATTGGTGTTGATTTCTTAACGTATAAATTGTCATCCGTAAGTTTCTTTAATTTTGAAACATTATTTGTTATTCTTATTTTAATATTTGTTTTTCTTTTACTAATTAGAAAATTTAGGGATATTTTAATAAGTTCTTTGTTTTTAGGAAGCCTTGTATTTTTAGGAATATTTCTCTGGAATTATATTTATTCTATTGTAAATTATTATTTTAATGGAATTCTATTTTTTATAGAAAGTAATGATTATATTATGGTTTTTTTACTTATTTTTTTATTTTTATTAGATATCTTATTTTATTTAGGTGGTTTTTTTATCTTCACTTATTTTAGTTGTAGATATTTAGCCAGAAATATTTTAAAAGATTTATTAAATAATAAATTAATTATAATATATGGGTTTAGTGTTGTATTATTAGCTATAGGAATTATAAATCTAATTAATAATTCAATAATTATTCTCTTTTCATTTTTAATAGTAAGTTTAATCTTTAATTTTGTATTTTATAGGGAATTAATAGGTTTAAAGGAATATAGAGATGATTTTATTTTAGCTATTAATGCAATAATATTCTTATATTTATTTTTTGGTTTTATTGGTTTTTTGTTAGAAAAATATATTCCTTTTATAGATCAAATAATTCTAATTTTATTAACAATAATTTCGATATATCTAGTTAGGTTTTTTAAATTAGAATTTAATTTTATTTTTAATTTAAAAAATATATTACTATCTTTGTTATTTGGCTTTTGTCTTGGTTATGTATTTTATATTATTAAAGAACCCATAAATTTTAGTTTCATATTTGCTCCAATATTTATTGCAATCACAGAAGAAAATATGTTTAGATTAATTCTTTTAAAATTAAGTGAAAAATCATTTTCTTTTAAAAAAGCACAAATATTACAATCATTATTGTTTGCTTCGATCCATTTTTTATTTTTAAAAACAATTTTTTCATATTATAATGATTATTTATTTGTAATTCTTTATTTTATTGCTCTATTTATATTTTCTTTGTTTATGGGCTATTTAGCTAGAAAAGGAAGTATTTTTTATCCAATATTAGCGCATTTAATTGCTAATTTATTTTTATATTTTATTTAATACATTTTGAGTTTTACTGGGATTTTAGGAATTATATATTCAGTTAGTCTTTGTAAATATTTTATCTTAATTTAATATGTAATTCTTTCAATTGAGAATCTGTTACTGGAGAAGGAGCATTTGTCATTAAACAAACTGCATCTTTATTCTTAGGAAAAGCAATAACATCTCTTATTGAATTAGTTTTAGCAAATAGCATAGTTAATCTATCTAAACCAAAAGCTATTCCTCCATGTGGTGGTGCGCCAAATTTTAAGGCATCTAATAAAAAACTAAATTTGATTTTAGCCTCTTCTTCTGATATCCCTAATGACTTAAACACATCTGATTGCATTTCTTGTCCATGGATTCTTATTGAACCACCAGCTATCTCATTACCATTCCAAACTAAGTCATAACCCCTAGATCTAACATTTCCCGGGTCAGTAGTCATCTTTTTAACTTGATCTGGATGTGGTTGAGTAAATGGATGATGTACTGAAACCCATCTTTGTTCATCCTCTGAATACTCAAATAATGGAAAATCAACTACCCAAAATAATTCATCTTTATTTTCATCAATTAATTTATATTTTTCAGCTAAATAATTTCTCAATCTTCCTAAAACTTCATTAACGGTTTTTCTTTTATCTGCAACAAAAAATATTACTCCATTTTTAACATTTAATTTTTTTGTTAATTCTTTTAACTCTTTTTCTTTAAAATATTTTACAACAGCTCCATCATATTTTCCATCATTAACTTTAATCCATGCTAAGCCTCTGGCACCATTTCTCATGGCCCAGCCAGTTATTTCATCTAAATCTTTTCTAGAAATTTCTTTTTCTAAACTAATTGCCTTAACTAATTCTGATGTTTTAAATATATTGAAATCACTTTTTTTTACTATCTCATCAACGTCAATTAATTCTAAATTGAATCTTAAATCTGGTTTATCAGAACCATAGGTTTCTATTGCTTGATGAAAACTTATTCTTTTTAATGGTAATTTTAAGTCTTTATTTTTGAATTCTTTAAATAATTCCTTCATTATACCTTCAACAATATTTTGAATATCTTCTTCTTCAATAAAGGCCATTTCAATATCTATCTGAGTAAATTCTGGCTGTCTATCAGCTCTTAGATCCTCATCTCTAAAACACCTAACAATTTGATAATATCTGTCATAACCTGAGATCATTAAAATTTGTTTGAATAATTGGGGTGATTGTGGTAAAGCATAAAATTGTTTTGGATTAACTCTTGATGGAACAAGATAATCTCTTGCACCTTCTGGGGTTGATTTAGTTAAACAAGGGGTTTCAACGTCAATAAAATTATGTTTATCTAAAAAATTTCTTACAATTTGAGTCATTCTATACCTTAACTCTAGGTTTTTTAACATATTTTTTCTTCTTAAATCTAAATATCTGTATTTTAATCTTAAATCTTCATTAATTTCTATCCTTTCATCAATCTCAAATGGTGGAACTTCTGATTTATTTAATAGATTTACTTCATTTACCTCAACCTCTATATCCCCAGTAGAGAGATTATTATTAATCATGCCTTTAGGTCTTAATTTTACTTTGCCTTTTATTTGGATACAATATTCTCTTCTTAGAGATTCTGCTAATTTAAAATCATTAAAATCAGGATTAAAAACTATTTGTGTTGAACCATATCTATCCCTTAAATCTATGAAAATTAATCCACCGTGATCTCTTCTAGCTTGAACCCATCCAGCTAATGTAACTTCTTTATTTAAATCATTTTTATTTAATTGCCCACAAGTATGGGTTCTATATTTTGTTTTCATTTAAAAAACCATTTTAATAAAATATATAAAAGTTGTGATGGTTTTAGAAAAAATAGTTTTAAATTAATATTTGACCCTTAAAATATATGTTTAATGAAGAGCAAATACTTTTTGCTCTACCATTTTAAGTATTGCCTAATAAGAAAAGTTACTTTTTTAATGGTTTTTATTCATTAATTTCTTATGTGTGGAATAATTGGAGTATTCAATAGAAAAAATCATAAAGAATTAGTTGAAAAGGGTTTAGAAATAATAAAATATAGAGGTTTAGATGGGAAAAAAGTTTATTCTAATATAAACTATTCAATAGGCCATTTACTTCATTCAATTGTGGGTTTTGTTGAACAGCCAATAAAGAATAGGTTTGTTGCTAATTGTGAGATTTATAATTGGGAAGAATTGAATAGAAAATATAATCTCAAGGCTAAAAATGATGCTGAACTATTATTTTATTTTGTAGATAAAGGATTAGATTTAGATGAATTAGATGGATCTTATGCCTTTGCTTTAATTAAAGATGATAAGGTAATTTTAGCAAGAGATATTTTAGGAATAAAACCTTTATGGTACACAAATAAAGATGGATTTATGTTTGCTTCAGAAAAAAAAGTATTTAAAGAAATGATTGAGCTAAACCCAAGAAAGATTGTTGTTTGAAGCTGTAAAAAAAAGAATACCTAAAAAGAAATTAGGTTTACTGTTTTCTGGTGGAATAGATTCTACAATTTTAGCTGTGATTTTAAAGGAATTTAATGTTGATTTTACTTGTTATGTTTCTGGTTTTTATAGTGAAAATATTAAAGAAGCTGAAGATGTAATTTTTGCTAAAAAAGTAGCTAAAGAGTTAAATTTAGATTTGAAAGTAATAGAAATTAAAGATATTAAACCATATTTAGAAAAGATAATTCCATTGATTGAAGATACAAATGTTACTAAGGTTGGTGTAGCTTTGCCTTTCTTTGTAGCATGTGAACAAGCAAGAAAAGATGGTTGTAAGGTAATTTTCTCTGGTTTGGGTTCTGAAGAGATATTTGCTGGTTATGAAAGACATAAAAATTCTAATGATATAAATAAAGAATGTTTAAGTGGTTTGTTAAAGATGTATGAGAGAGATTTATATAGAGATGATGTAATAACTATGTATAATAATTTAGAATTAAGACTACCATTTTTAGATAAGAAATTAATTGAATTTGTTTTAAATATTGATGGAAAATATAAGATTAATGAGAAGAATAATAAATTAATTTTGAGAGAAATAGGAAAGGATTTGGGTTTAAAAAAAGAGATATATAATAGAAAGAAAAGGGCTGCCCAATATGGTTCTAATTTTCATAAGGCATTAAAAAAATCAGGAAAAAGAGATATTTCAGGTTATTTAAAGAAATATTATTCTTATAATTTAAGATTAGGTGCATTAGTTAGTGGTGGCAAGGACAGTATTTATGCAATGTATGTAATGATGAAACAAAATTATAAGATTGAATGTTTAGTTACAATTAAAAGTAAAAATAAAGATTCTTTTATGTATCATACACCAACTATAGATTTAGTTAGATTACAGGCAGATTCTTTAGGTATTCCTTTAATTATACAAGAAACTTGGGGTGAAAAAGAAAAGGAATTAGAGGATTTAAAAATAGTGTTAAAATTAGCTAAAAAAAAATATCATATAGATGGGGTAGTACATGGCGGTCTTTTTAGTGATTATCAAAGAAAAAGAATTGAAGAGATTTGTGATTCTTTAGGTTTAAAGATATTTTCACCATTATGGCATATGGATCAGGAAAAAGAGATAAGAGAGGTAATTAGAAATGGTTTTGAATTTATTATAACCAAGGTAGCTTGTGATGGTTTGGATAAATCTTGGTTGGGTAGAATAATTACTGAAAAGGATGTTGATAAATTAGTTAAAATTAAGGGGATAAATGTTGCATTTGAAGGTGGAGAAGCAGAGACTTTAGTAGTTAATTGTCCAATATTTTCTAAAAAAATAGACATAAAGGATTATGAAATAAAATGTGAAAAGTTGTATAATGCTCATATATTTATTAAAAAAGCTATGTTAAACTAATTATTCTTTTTTTGCTATTTTATAACTCAGCTAATAATGTTCCATAGGTTTTATCTTCTTTATCATATAAATATCTTAATCCATCATTATATGGAACACCATCATCGTATATTATGTAGCTTATTTCCCAATCAGTATTTACATAATCCTCTGTAATCTCACAGGGAATCTCAAGTTCTGTTTCTTTTAATGGAAGTATATATGAATAATCTGTTAAAGGATCTTTAATCCATTCTGATTCAGGGGCATTGAAATGTACTGTACAATCTAATGATGGAAATGATATCGTTTTTATGAATGCTATTTCTGGGTTTAAGAATTTTAAACTTATTATAATTTTATTATCTTCGATTTTTGCGTATCTACACGTAAATGGATTTATTAAATTACATTCAACTATATTATTCTCTTCTTCTATTATTTCATCCCTATCGCAGATTTTATTTTTATTTTGATCTAGACAACATTCGGAACCCACTTGAATATATGGTTCATTGCAAACAAAATCAGATTTGGGTTCTGCTATAGGTGGAACTAGATTCAAATCCTCTGATGGTGTTACACAAGATGATATAAATAATAAACAAATAATAATTATTTCTTTCATTATATATTTCAAAATAATCATTCTATTTAAAGCTTTGCCTCATGGGGGATTTGAACCCCCGACCTCCACCTTTCTTAGTTCATTAGCTAATGCTTCATTTCTCAAACATATGAGAGTGGCGCTCTAACCAGGCTGAGCTAGTGAGGCAATGATTCAATGAAAAGATAATTATACTTAAATTTAACGGAAATTTTTTTAAGTATCAATGTATTCTTATTTTAATGAATAAAAGAGGGTTTGCAGGAACTTTAGTAGTTTTGATTATAATTGTAGCTATTTTTTTTATACTATTAAAGTTTAAGCCAAATCTATCACAGGAGATTTTTACAGGAAAATCTATAGAATTTAGTGTACAAAAGGGATGCATAGATACTGATAAGCCATCACAATATTTTGATAGAAAGTATTATAATGTAAATAAAAAGGGAACAGTTTATGCTTACTCTGAAACCTGTTTGAAATCTTTGAAAGACTGTGAATCTCAAAGTGAATCAGATATTTGTGTTAATAATAATAATTTAAAAGAATTTTATTGTTATAATAATGATGTTTTGAATTCGGTGATTTGGTGCTCTAATGGTTGTGAAAATGGGAGATGTTTAGAATAATAATTTAATTTTATTTTGAATCTTTTCTATTTCTCCATTTTTATATTCGTTTGCTTTCCATTTTTCTATTGTAATATTATCATTCTCAAATCTTGGAATTAGGTGGAAGTGAATATGTTTAATATACTGACCAGCAATTTTTTTATTATTTTGTAGGATATTAAGTCCTTGACTGAATTTAAGTAATGCAGATGATATTTTTTTTAATGTTAAAGATAAGTGTTTTATTTCTTCATCTGGGATGTCAGTGATTAATTCATAATGTTTTTTAGGCATAACTAATGTATGTCCTCCTTTTTCTGAAGCTGGTCTAATATCTAAAAAGGCATATGTATGTTTATCTTCATAAACAGTTGCTGCTTTTATTTCTTTATTAATAATTTTACAAAAGATACAATCTTCCATTCTATTCTTTTGTATTAATAATTTTTAAAGATTGTTATCCCTATACCACAATTTAATTTTATAAAATAAAAATATTTATATATTAAAGATTATTTAATGTTGTTAATAAGAAAAAGAGGTTTTATGAATGAAGAAAAATAATATATACATTTATCTTTTAATATTTTTTTTAGTTTTTGTTTTTATTAAGTCAATATATGGTGCAAATTGTTGGTTGTATACTGAGACTAATAATGCAAGTTGTACTGCTGCTAATGCTTGTATTTGGAAGCAGTATTCTGGGGGAAAATACTGTACAGAATTGGCTTGTTGGAATCTAGGCTCACAAAATGAATGTACAAATACTGTAATTACTGGAAAAAATTGTACTTGGGTGGGTTCCAAGACCACTAATTATTGTGGTACGGCATCATGTTATGATTTATATGGAACAAATCAGAATACATGTGAAAATAATTCAAGGAATCTAGGATGTAAATGGAGTGAGAGTTGTTATAATAATAACCTTTTATGGTCTGCAGATTGTTCAGCACAGACGACAAGAGCTTCATGTTTAAATACAACAAGTTGTAGTTGGGGAAAGTGTGATTATAGAAATTGTGGTATTGATTATACTACTCAATCAACGTGTAATGCAGGCAAATCATGGAATGGTAAAAATTGTACATGGAGTGCTAATCTTTGTCAAGAGAGATGGTGTTCAAGTTATACTAATCAGACAGCATGTGCGTCTGTGACAGATGAAATCAATTGTGCATGGAGAAATAATTGGTGTCAGGAACCAGCATGTTATGTTTATGATTGGACTAATCAGACAGCGTGTGTGAATAATACCTATAATTTAAGTTGTAAATGGAGTAGTAATTATTGTACAACGCAGGATTGTTGGACTTTTACTGCTAATAATACATGTACTAATATGACTAATTGTTATTGGAAATCTTCTCAATCAACATCTTATTGCGAAGAGGCTCAATGTTGGAGTTGGGATGGTGCAAAGGGGGGAAATGCAAGTGCATGTGAGAACAATACCTATAGTATGAATTGTCAATGGAATGATTATTCTAATGCTACAAATGCTACTAATCCAGGGTGGTGTTATAAAGATTATACGACAACAGGTTGTGCGAATAAAACAACACAATATGATTGTTCTGCAACATCTTATTGTTGGTGGGTGTATACTGATCTAAATAACCTAGGTGTAGGTGGTAGCTGTCAGACGCCAAATTGGACATTAACAAATAGTTCTACTACAATATTTGAGGAATGGAATCCTGGATGTTATGTTTTTGATATGAATCAAACAAATTGTAATTTGACATTGGGTTGTAATTATTCTAGTGAAAAATGCAATACATTAACCAACAATTATGGAATTAATATTACAGGTAATGGAATAAAGTGTAGTTATATAAATGATTCAAATTTATGTAATAGTATATCTGTGTTATCATCGTGTTGCTCTTGGCAATATAATAATTGTACTGCAAACAAATTGATTACAACATGTTGGGATCAGATGTCAGCACCACCAGCGGGTGCAAATTTTTGTGAGGATTATAGTTCTTATACTGATAAATCTTTATGTGAACAGATTAGTGGTGATCCATGGTATATGCCTTGTAAATGGGATAATACAACAGAGAGATGCTTGGTAGATGCAGCAGATATCTTTGGGAATACATCTCAAAGCCTGAATAAGTTGACTAACAAGAGAACTTGTGAATTTACTGGAGGAAATTGGATTACTGAGAGTTATTGTGAGGGTAATATTTCTGTTCCTACTGGAAGATGTGAGAGTAAGTTTGGAGGTGATGTAAGTTGTGATAAGGCTTGTTATGGTTGTGAATATGAAGATAGCGATGGGAATACTGTAAATGCGACTAATGCTGATTCTGCGTGCAGAAATTCTCTTTTAGGGATTTGTGAGTTTGAGGCTGATACAAGAGCATCTAATAATATTGGCTATTGTAAAACTAAATATCAATATAAAAATAATGTTGTAGTGGATTGTAATGTTGATTGTGGGGCATGTACATATATGGGAGATCCGCTTAGTAATGATACAACAAAGAGACCAGGAAGTTATTGTGAGAATAGTAATGCAAACTCTGGTGCTGGTGGTTGTAAATGGGTGGTAGACACTTCTATGACTATAGGTGGTTATTGTTTAAAAAAAGGGGATAAAACATGTTTAGATGCTTGTGATAGGTGTTATACACAGTCAGATTGTCAGGGTTTAGGTAGAGCTGATGTTTCAAATACTAGTGGGGCTTGTAAGTGGGAGGGAACATCAAGTGATGGATATTGTTCTTCAAATGTAGGAGAGAGTGGAGAGATTTGTTGGGATGGGTCAGATAATAATAATAATCAATTGATAGATTGTATGGACAGTGCTTGTTATTCAGATAGTTATTGCGGTTTTATTGGGGGTGAATGTTCTGGATGGGTAACGCAAGCAACGTGTGAAACTAATAGTTGTGAGTGGGTTGTTGATAAGTGGGGGACTTGGTGTGATTCTCCAGGTTCGCAGTGTTGGAAGTATGATACGAATGAAACTTATTGTAATTCACGTACACAATGTTTATGGCAGAATGGTACTGGTTATTCTTGGTGTGAAGAGGATTGGAGTCAAACTCAGTTATGTATGGGTTTAAGTAAGGCTAATTGTGATGCAGCTTCTGGAAATGGTTGTAATTGGACTGCGGATTCTTGGTGTTTAGGTACGGGTAATACTACAACATGGTGTACTGGTGCTGGTGGATGGTGTGATCATAATAATTTTAAACCAAAGAATTGCTGGATGTATACAACATCAACAAACTGTAATAATACAGATGGATGTAATTGGTATGTAGATTCGTATAGTACTCCACATTGTGAGGTAAATTATAGTGCTAATTGCTGGCAATATTATTCTAATTCTACTTGTGTTGATGCAGATTGTTGGTGGAGGAATGATACATGGGGTGGATGGTGTGCAAATCCAACTGAGAAATGTTGGAGTGCTAGTACTACTGCTGCATGTGCGAATCAATTTGATGCTAATGGAAATTCCTTATGTTTTTGGCGTTCTGATTGGACATATACTTTTTGTGAACCAAGGTGTTTTTTGTTAGGTAATCAGAGTTCATCATCTGTTTGTAATGCACAAGGTGGTTGTCAATGGAAGGATCAAAATGGATGGTGTCAGGAAGAGGATCTAGAAACATGTTCTTCAGCCTCAAATATGTACAATCAAGGGGGTTGTCAGGCTACATCTGGATGTACATGGAAGGAATCTGGGTGGTGTGATCCTAAATATGGGGGATTTTCAAGTGCATCGACTATGGGTGCAGGTGGAGTAGCTACTGCTGCAGGTTCTAATTGTTATAAATATGATGGTAATCAAAGTTTATGCACAAATAAAACACATATTAATCTTACATGTGGATGGTTCCCAGAACCTATGCCTTTTTGTGATGTAGACTGGACTAATAGTAGTTGTTGGATGTATTTATCACCTGCAGGGGGGGGATGCAATGCAACAAATAATTGTTGGTGGAATAATGAATCAGGATATGGTTGGTGTACTAATATTATGGATCAATGTTGGATGAATAGTACATTACAAAAATGGGCTAATCCAACAGATTGGGAAACAGAGTGTAATAATAATCTTTATTGTAATGTTACTGCATGGGGAACTTGTGAACCCACATGTTATAATCAAACTGCACAGGCTGGTTGTGGGTTTGGGTGCAAATGGATGACTGGATGGTGTAATCCTGGATTTATGAATGAAATATTTACTGGAATGGAAAGCGGTATAATGATGCCATTAGGGTATGATGATTGTAATGAGACTACTATTGCAGGAAGTATAGATATATGCAATATTGGAGTGAAGGATATGGTAAATGCCTTTGGATATGGTGTAAAGGTTAGGGATTTCTCTAATTCTTCAATATGTAATAAAGAAAAACTTCCAGCGTATATTTATGGTGCTGATAAAGTTGGTAATGGGAATGATACTATAAAGCTTTATGTATATTTAGATACAGATGGTTTGGCAACAGGGGGATGTGCACTTACAAATGACACAACAAAAACAGGATATGAATTTAGATTTAAATATACTTCAACATGGGATGTGAATAATAGCAAATCAATAGAATCTACAACAGCGTATAAATGTGATGATAATGCTTGGGCTGCTACTGATATTAAACTAACTACATGGAAGACTAAGATGTGCTCAGAGATAAGCGGGCCTATGGTTGCTGTAGAAAAATCAGAATTAGCTAGATTTCCTACATTGTATAATTCATCTGAAGAAATAAGGATTTATGTTTCAACAGCAGGTTTATATGAAAATATTTCAGTAGTTAGTGATTCTATTGGACCAATATGGTTTACACCAGGTACTATTGATTTTGAGATAGATAGTATGTTTTCTTATGGAGCTAATGTAGCGAAATTTGAGGATATCTTGAAGAATGGTTATGTAAAGTATGAGGATTGCTTTAATGGTGTAGATGATGATGGTGATAATACACTAGATTGTTATGATTGGGATTGTGAATTTTCATCAGCATGCACAAATTTAGGGGTTAATTCTCCAGGATATACAGATGCTAGATCACCACAAGTCTTAGGGGTAAAATTAGAGGAATATCCAGATTCAGCATTAATAATGTATGATACAAATAAACCAACTAATGGTACAGTTGAATTTTATTCTAATTATTCAAGATGTTTGACTGTGAATTCAACAGTAAGAGATATAGGTTTAGTAAGTAGTGATGTTAGGGATTATAAGTTGTGGCATACTGCAAATTTATATAATGGAACTAATGCTTTGAATTTTAGTCTCTCTAATCAAACAGGATATTATTATAAGATAAAGGTTTGTGATACTGATTCACATTGTGCTGTAAGTCAATGTAGTTCGATAATAACAGTTACTAATGCAACATGTCCATATTGTAATTTTGTGGCAAGAATAAAAACAACTTCTGCTTGGGTAATTTCGTATGATTTAGATCAGAATGGGGTATATGAGCATATACAGGGTCAAGTATGTGGAACTAATTCAGGGATGAAAACAAATTATACAGATGGAAGGTTGGTTAATATAAAGATGGCAAAGAATGATAGTAGTGTATATTTTGAATTTATTAATGCTAGTTTAACAATGACTGCTTTAAATGATAAGGTCAGATCAATTGATGGGGGAGCAGATATAATAAGTGATAGTAATATTTTGGGATTAACTTCTGCTACAAGGGATAAAATAATAGGTAATTTACATCCAGAGGTCTGTAAATTAAAAATACCATTTACAGGGGTTTGTGATACATTGTATCATTGTGATGATGCTGGTGCAAATTGTGTGGATAAAACTGCAGAAGCAACTCTATTGGATTCAATTAATTGTGTTTGGAAGATACCATATTGTGAATTTTCATCATATAGAGAATCTTTATCTACCACTTCAAGTTCAAGTGGGGGTGGGAGTAGTACTCCAACCGGAACTACAAAAACTACAGTAACAAATGAGAAATTAGAACAAGGAATTCTACAATATTTTAATGATGGGGATATTGTTGAATTTATTTTTGAGGGTGCTACACATACTGTAACTGTAAAAGAGATTAATGATGATAATGTTAAGATTCTTGTACAAAGTGAGCCTATTGAGGCAGTAATTTATATAGGAGAAACTAAAAAATTTAATTTAAATGCAGATAATTTTTATGATCTTAGTGTTGGTTTGGATAATATACAAAATAATACAGCATTATTGAGGATACAAACGATTAAAGAACAAATTATTAGTGAGATACCTACAATAACAGAGGAAAAGGAAGCACAAGAAGAGGTTCAAGAAGAACAGATTGAAGAAGAAACATCTTTGTTATGGCCTATAATAATAGCAATTCTTGGGATTTTACTAATTGTTGGAATTTATTTTGTGTTAAAAAGAAAACGTTTTAAATTATAAATTATTTTTTAATATATGAAAATTTTTAAAGCTCTAATAATTGTAATTTTGATTATAGCTATTATATATCTTTTATATCCACAAGTTGAAGAAGAGATTGTTATAAGAAGAGATAATTCTCCTGTCAAGGGTGATGCTGATACTAAGATCTTTATTTTTGTAGATTATAGCTCAGAAGATACTAGGGATTTTTTTAGGAATAAATTCCAGAAGATAGTAAATGAATTTGTTCAAACTGGAATTGTAAGTCTTTATGTAAAGGATTATGCTTTAAGTGAATCTTCGCAGAGGGCAGCTGAGGCAACTAGATGTTTTAGGGAACAAAAGGGGGATGAGGGCTATTTTAATTATGTAGATGTTTTGTTGGAAAACCAATATAATTTTACTACAGAGAATTTTATAATTATAGCTGAGGGATTAAATATAAATAAATTTCAATTTGAATCATGTTTAGATGCTAGAAGAATGATGTCTTTTGTAGAAAGGGATTATATGGATGCTAGAGGGTTAGGTATAACTGCAACTCCGTATTTGTTTATAAATGGTCAGATAATAAATGGTATGGAATCTTATGAATCAATAAGAATGAAGATTTTAAATAGAAAAGCTTAAAAATTTAATTCATATGAGTAATTTGGAGGTTTAAAATGGAAGCTATATGGATTATACTTATTGTTTTAGCAGTATTAATTTTAATAGTAATTTG
Source organism: Candidatus Woesearchaeota archaeon (assembly GCA_018302235.1). Classification (GTDB taxonomy): domain Archaea; phylum Nanobdellota; class Nanobdellia; order SCGC-AAA011-G17; family GW2011-AR18; genus DATDVT01. Next base: position 34,212 of record JAGVZW010000033.1, on the reverse strand, counting down.
GTTATTTAATAGTTTAATAAGGCTAAAAAATCAGGTGGAGAATGCTTGGGCACAAATAGATGTACAATTGAAGAGAAGGGCAGATCTAATTCCAAATTTAATTGAGACAGTAAAGGGATATATGAAGCATGAGAAAGATGTGTTAGAGAATGTAACAAAGGCAAGAACATCATTAATGAGTGCTAAGGGTGTAGAGGGAAAGGCAAATGCTGAGAATATGTTAGAAGGAACATTAAAAACACTATTTGCTGTAGCTGAGAATTATCCACAATTGAAAGCAAATGAGAATTTTATGCAGTTGCAAGAGGAATTAGCTGGAACTGAGAATAAGATTGGTTATGCAAGACAGCATTATAATGACATGGTTATGGAATTTAATACAAAGATAGAGGTATTCCCGAATAGTTTAATAGCTGGAATGATGCATTTTGTTAAAAAAGAGATGTTCGAGGCAACAGAAGAAGAAAGAAAAAATGTTAAGGTGAAATTTTAATTTTTTTAATTAAAATAATGGTTTGTTTCTATTGAATCTAATAAGTTCATAATAATAACCGAGTCTTTTTATTTGTTCTTAATTCGGAATTTTTTAGAATTAGTTATTTTTTTTTGAACATTTAAAACCTATGTTTTTATTAGCGGTTCTTTTCATAAGTATTTTTAAATAGCGTGTAATAGTTTCATATTGCCTTTCAATATGTCTGTTCTATTGAGTATAATATCCATTTTAGTTTCTACTGCTATCATTCTATTTTCAAGCGCATGATATTGATCTCTTAAACCCTGCATTTGACCTTCTAAACCATACATTCTACCTTCTAAACCAGTTTTTAAACCCTGCATTTGGCCATCTAGAGAGGTTTCAAGAGCATCTATTTTTTTATTAACACTATCAATCTCTCCACTAATAAGTCTAGACATATCCTCTACAAATGTTTCTTAGATCATTTAGAACTAATGGTGCAAACTTGTGTTATTGTTTTTCTCAATAAAATTAATTTGTTTTAGGCTTCATTGGTGGGAATAGAATTACATCTCTAATCGATTCTGAATTTGTAAAGATCATTACTAATCTATCAAAACCAATTCCTACACCAGTAGTTGGGGGCATTCCTGTTTCCATTGCTTCTAAAAAGTCTTCATCTAATGGATGGGTTTCTTTTTCTCCACCACGACCACGTTCCTCTTGTTCTTCAAATAATCTTCTTTGTAGAATAGGATCATTTAATTCTGAATATGCGTTTCCTACCTCCATACATGCAATATAAGGCTCAAACCTCTCTACAAATTTTTGGTTCAATTCTTTTGGTTTGCACAGGGGTGTTGTTTCTATAGGGTGATCTATGATAAAGGTTGGTTGAATCAAATGTTTTTCGCAAGTTTCTTCGAAGATTAATTTTATTAACATACCATCTAACAATTCTTTTTCATATTCTATATTATTTTTTTCTAGAAAATCTGTTAATTCTTTTCTTGTTTTTTTATTCACATCAAATTTAGCATATTTTTTTATAGCATCTACCATAGATATTCTTTTCCAGGGTGTTTTTAAAGAGATTTTATTCCCTTGATATATTACCTCTATTGTTCCCAAAACCTTTTTTGCCGTGTATTCTATTAATTGTTCATACATTTCCATTGCATGAATATAATCCTTATATGCCTCATAGAACTCTATTTGTGTAAATTCTGGAACATGGGTAGTATCAATATCTTCATTTCTAAAATCCTTAACAAATTCATAGACTTTTTCAAATCCCCCAACTAATAATCTTTTTAGATATAACTCATTTGAAACCCTTAGATAGAAATCTCTTTTTAAAGCATTGTAATATGTTTTGAATGGTTTTGCATTTGCTCCACCATATAATGGCTGTAAAGTGGGAGTCTCTACTTCTATAAAACCTCTAGAGTCTAAAAATTCCCTAAAAGTCTGAATCATTTTTGTTCTTATTAAAAACTTATTTTTTGATTCTGGGTTTGTAATTAAATCAAGATACCTATGTCTATAAATTAATTCTTGATCCTTTAAACCATGAAATTTCTCTGGAAGTGGTCTTAATGATTTAGTTAATATTGTTAATTCCTTTACGAATAAAGTTAATTCTCCTTTTTTTGTTTTAAATGGGTACCCACTAGTTCCAATAATATCGCCAATGTCTAAAAATTTTATTAATTCATAGTTTTTAGTTTCTTGTTGATTTAAATATAATTGTAGTGAATTAGTTTGATCTTGGATGTTCAAAAAAGTAGCCTTGCCCATATTCCTTTCTAAAATTATTCTTCCAGCAATTGAAAATATGTCTTTTGATTTTTCTTCAGATTTAATGGATGAATAAGAATTAATTACATTTTGAATATCTGTTGTTTTGTTAAAATTATGAGGATACGGATTAATCTTTAATCTTTTAATTTCCTCTAGTTTCTGTTTTCTTTCCTTTATTAATTGATTTTCCATCTAGTCTCTAGAAAAGAATTAACAGTTTATATAATTTTCTTTTTATTTAATATTTTTCTAAATAAAAATATAACTGAATTCACAATAATCTTTATTTATTCTGTACAGAGCAAATAATTATGAAAATTGGTGTTCTGGGAACAGGGTGGGTTGGTCTAGTTACAGGAAATTGTCTAGCAAATTTAGGTAATGATGTTTCTTTCTATGATATAGATGAAAATAAAATAAATTCATTGAAAAATCAGATTTGTCCGATCTATGAACCAGGCTTACAGGAATTAATCATAAAAAATAAGAATAAAACAACATATTCTACTAGACCAGATGAAGCAATCAAGGATAAAGATATTTTATTTATTACAGTTGGAACTCCAGCAGATGAAGATGGTTGTGTAGACTTAAGATACATAAAACAAATTTCAAGAACAATAGGAGAAAATTTAAATCCACAAAATTTTTGTTTAATTTTGAATAAATCTACTTCTCCTCCAGAAGCACTAGATATTATAGAAGAAGAAATAAAAGAAATAGAAAAAAACAACAATATAAAATATGATTATGAGATTGGTTGTTGTCCAGAAACATTAGCTGAGGGAACAGCAATAAAAGATTTTTCAAATCCAGATAGGATTATAGTAGGGATTAAGTCTGAAATAGCCAAAGGCCTAGTGCAAAAATTATTTAGGCCATATGCATTAAATCAAGCAGAGATTATTTTTATTGGACCAAAAGAAGCATCTTTAGCAAAGTACGCATCTAATACACATTTGGCAGCTAGAGTAGCAATAACTAATGTAATCTCTCAAATTGCTAGAAAGTATAATGCTAATACACGAGAAATAATGAAAGCTGTTGGAAAAGACAGAAGGATAGGACAAAAGTTCTTACATCCAAGTCTTGGTTTTGGTGGCAGTTGTTTTTCAAAAGACATACAAGCTTTAACTTTTTTATCTAAACAAAAAGAATTGCCAGGTTCAACATTACTTCAAGAAATAATAAACTCGAATAAATCACATACAGAGCATTTAATTAAAGATCTTTTAGAACATTTTAATTCTCTAGAGAATAAAAAAATAACAATTCTTGGGACAGCCTTTAAAGCAAATGTTTCAGATACAAGAGATTCACCAGCACATAGATTAATAAAAATTCTGTTGGAGTTAAATGCAGATATAACTGTTTATGATCCAAAAGCAATGGAAGAAACTAAAAAAGAATTTGGAGATAAAATTAATTATGCAGAAAACGAAAACCAAGCAACAGAGGGCTCTAGCGCACTAATTATAGCTACAGAATGGGATATATTTAGAAGTTTAGATCTACCAAATATTAAAAATAAGATGCAAGAGAATCCATTTTTTGGAGATTATAGAGCATTATATAATGAAAAAGAATTAAAAGATTTGGGATTCAAATATTATCATGTTTAATTTCTTTTTTTTATTATTGAATCCCAACTTTTTTTTATTACTCCGCCTGCAGTCTTAATAGCTAAATATGTACCACCTACAATAACTAAAGGTCCCAAAGCAGCAGTTCCAAGTATTGCTGTAGATACACCCGCAGCAGTTAATAAAGCAGTATCTCCATCTGAAATAAATGCAATTATTTTATCTTGTAAAACCTTTGGTTTTTCTTTTTCATCCATCTCTAAAATACATTTACCATTTTGAAACACCCGAATAAGATGATCTTCTTCACTAATCAAAACAGCAGTAGAATCTTTTATATGTGATGTCATTCCAGAAGCAGCTGCATGTTTAGTGCCATGGCCATGTACTGGTTTAGATTTAGTTAATTTAACTCCATATGCGCGCAAATAACCATCCTCTGAGATAATCACTGCCCCATCTAATGTTGCTAGTTTTTCAATAACTTTATTTGCTCCTTTTTTATTAATAAGAAAATTCTTATGCACTTGTGGAAACAATGACTTATATAACCCCCTAACCCTAGTAGGTCTTGTGATAAGAAACAATGCCCCCTCTTTAGTCTTAGCTATGTCTTTAGCGACTGCAATTATAGTTTCATATACTTCATGTTTTTTCATTACTTTTTTATTTCATTATTTATTTAAAAAGGTTTTGCATACTTTTAAAAATAAACAAAATATTTTAGTAATATGTATTATACTTTATCAGAAAAAGAGGCTATAATAAGATTAAGTAGTAAAGAATCAGGATTATCAGAGAAAGAAGCACAAAAAAGATTAGAAAAATATGGACTTAATGAATTAAAAAGAACAAAGTATTTGTCCAAATTAAAGATATTTTTATCACAATTTAAGAGTTATATAATCTATATCTTAATAGTTGCAGCATTGATCTCATTTTTATTAAAAGAGTATACAGATGGAATTATTATAACCACAATACTTATCTTAAATTCAGTTTTAGGTTTTATACAAGAGTATAAAGCAGAAAAATCATTAGAAGCATTAAAAAGATTGACAACCCCAAAAGCTATAGTTTTAAGAAACAATAACCAAAAAGAAATAGAAGCAAAATTTCTTGTTCCAGGAGATATTATCATTTTAAGTGAAGGTGCAAACATTCCAGCAGATGCAAGAATTTTATCTTCTTTTTCACTAAAACTTAATGAATCAACCCTGACAGGAGAATCAATATCAGTAGAAAAAACAGCAGAAAAATTGCCAAAAAATTTGATTTTACAAAAACAAAGAAACATGGTTTTTATGGGTACATCTGTTGTTTTAGGGCATGCTATAGCTATAGTAACAGCAACGAATATGGAAACTGAATTAGGAAAAATAGCGGAAGAAGTTCAAAATATAAAAGATACATTAACCCCATTACAAAAAAAATTAAAAGATTTAGGAAAATATATTACTATTTCTATATTATTTATTTGTCTATTTATTCTGATCGTAGGCTATTTTTTTCTAAATTATTCATTTTTTACAATATTCATGACAACAATGGCCTTGATAGTTGCAGCAATTCCTGAAGGCCTACCAGCCATAGTAACAATCTCTTTAGCAATTGGTACCCAAAAAATGATAAAAAAGAACATTTTAATTAGAAAATTATATGCAGTAGAAACATTAGGATCAACAACATTAATTTGTACAGATAAAACAGGAACATTAACAAAAAACGAAATGACAGTAACAGAAATCTATGCTAATAATAGGGTTTTAAAGCCATCAGAGGCAAATATAGAAATACTATTAAGAATTGCAAAATTATGTAATAATTATATTTCAGATCCCACAGAAAAAGCATTAATTTCTTTTATAAAGCAATTCAATTATAATAAAGATTATAAAAGAATAAATGAAGTGCCATTTTCTTCTGAAAAAAAATATATGTCAACAATAAATTTAATTAATAATAAAGAAATAATCCACATCAAGGGCGCACCAGAATTTATTTTAAAAAATTCAAAAAAAATATTAATAAATAATAAAATAAAAGATTTAGACAATAAAACAAAACAAGAAATTTTTAAAAATTACAACAGAATGGCTAATAATGCATTAAGGGTATTAGCATTAGCTTATTCTACCACAACAGAAAAAGAACTCATTTTCGTTGGTTTAATTGGGATGATTGATCCGCCAAGAAAAGAGGTAAAAGATGCAATTTCTCTTTGTAAAAAAGCAGGAATAAGAATAATAATGCTTACAGGAGATTATGAGTTAACAGCAAAAGCAATAGCAAAAGAAGTTGGAATTATAGGGGATAGTTTAAATGGCGATGAAATAGACAGGCTTTCAAGAAAAGAATTAATTAAAAAATTAAAAACAACAAACATTATAGCAAGGGTTTCTCCCAAGCATAAAAGAGAAATTTTAGAACTTTTGCAAGAACAAGGGGAAATAGTAGCAATGACTGGAGATGGTGTAAATGATGCCACATCATTAAAAAAAGCAGATATTGGGGCAGCAGTTGGTTCAGGCACTGATGTTGCTAAACAGTCATCAGACATAATCATATTAGATAACAATTTTTCATCTATTGTAGAGGCAGTTAAAGAAGGTCGTACAATATATACTAATATTAAAAAATTTATATTATTTTTATTTTCCTGTAATCTTGGAGAAGTATTGGTAATCTTTTTATCATTAATTCTCGGGTTGCCTTTACCATTAATTGCAATTCAAATATTATGGGTAAATCTCCTAACAGATGGTTTGCCCGCAATAGCATTAGGAATGGATAAAGCCCCTTCATCCATAATGAATATTCCTCCACGTAATCCAAAAGAGCCTATAATCAACAATAAAAATTTATTGAGAATCATTATACAATCTTCTATACTAACAATAGGTGTTTTATTTATATTTACATATTTTAGAAAATATTCCTTAATCTATGCCCAAACCGCAGCTTTTTCTTGTCTAGTATTATTTCAACTTTTTAATGCATTTAATTATACAACAATAGAGAAATTTAAAGATTTTTTTGAGAACAAATATCTTTTAATGACAATAGCTATTTCGTTTTTGCTTCAACTAGTTGTAGTGTATTTATTATCAAATTTATTTAAAACAACACCGTTATTTATTAGTCATTGGTTCTTAATAATAATGATATCATCAATGGTTTTTATTTTAGATAAAGTAATATTTAATAAATATATGATAGGAGATATATCTTAATTCTAAACAATTAGTTTTTAATATATTTCATAATTCCACTTTATTATGAAAATACTTTTAGTAAACCCTCCAAGGGTTAATGGGATTCCAATAATAAGAGAAGAAAGATGCGAAATTATAGAGAGAAATTCAATTATCCCACCTTATTCTTTACTTCAAATAGGTAAAATATTAATAGAATTAAAACATGATGTAACACTAATAGATGCAAACGGAGAAAATCTAAGATTTAAAGATATAAAACTAGATGGCTATAATATTCTTATATTTAGATTTACTCCAACAACATTTGATCATGATCTTAAAATTACAAACAGATTTAGAAAAAAAAATCCAGAAGGTATAATTATAGGAATATGCTTCACTCTAAAAACGTTATGGAAGGAGATTATGAAGGAAGCAGATTTAGATATATTTATTACAGGAGATTATGAGGTGGTTATTAAAGATTTATTTACTAATTTTCAAAATTATTCAAATATTAAAGGAATAGCGTATAAAAAAAATAAAAAAATTTTTCATAATGAATACATAAGAAATGGCTTTGATTATGATTCCTTAGGAATTCCAGCATATAATCTACTTAAAAATTTTAATTTTTATAAAATAAATGCAAACACGAATGAAATATTTTCAATAATATATACCAGTAAGGGTTGTCCTTATAAATGTAATTTTTGTAATGTAGCTAATACACATCTTAAAACAAAAAGTGTAGATCTAGTTATTAATGAAATTAAAGTTTTAAAAGATTATGGGGTGCAATTAATCTCATTTTTTGATGAAACATTTACACTGGATAGAAAAAGAGTTTTAGAGATTTGTAATAATCTAAAATATTTGAATATTAAATGGTACTGCAATACACGGGTAAATCTAATAGATTATGAACTATTAAATGAAATGAAAAGAGCTGGTTGTGCTGGAATAAGTTTTGGATGTGAGTCTGGCTCACAAAAAATATTAGATATTTGTAATAAAGGTATAAATCTTAAAGACATAGAAAAAGCAATAAATTTTTGTAAAATAATAGGAATAAAAACCTATTGTGCCTTTATTTTTGGCCTGCCTGGTGAAAATAAAAATACAGCCAATGAAACAATAAAATTTGTTAAAAAGTTAAAGCCAAACAGCGCACAATTCAATATAGCAGTTCCTTATCCAGGTACAAAACTTTATGAAAAATATAGTAGGGATATAAATTGGAAAAAATTATATCAAGATGAAGCATTAATAAGTTTATGTGAATTATCTATTAAAGAACTTAATAAAATTAGAAAAAAAGCCTATAGAAATCTATATTTTAATCCCTTTTGGTTATATAATAACCTTTTATTTATTATAAAAAATCCGTATGAGACTAAACTAGGGATAAATTATTTTTTAAAAATCATGAAAAATTATTTTTTTTATAGAATGGAAAAAGCACATTAAATTTTAAACCATACCTTTATTAATTCTTTTCTTTTTTTATCTATAGATGAATAAATACTTAAAGAAATTATGGGATATTTTTTGGAGTGATGATTCAGTTTTAGGATGGATTTTAAACGTTATTGTTGCTATAATTCTGGTTAAATTTGTTATTTATCCAGGATTGGGTTTTGTTTTTAATACTGATTTTCCTGTTGTAGCTGTAGTTTCAGGTAGCATGCAACACGAAAATAGTTTTGAAAAATGGTGGGGAGAAAATGGTAATTACTATGAAAACATAAATATTACAAAAGAGGAATTTAAAGGTTTTAGATTCAAAAACGGTTTTAATAAAGGGGATATAATGGTTTTATGGGGGAGATCTAAGGTTAAAATTGGAGATGTCATTGTATTCCAAGGAGCAGCAAGCAAACCAATAATTCATAGAGTAATAAAAATAAATGAAGATAAAACCTATAGAACCAAGGGTGATAATAATGCAGATTCTAGACAAGATGAATTAAATATAAAAAAAGTGTATGGAAAGGCAGTCTTTAGAATACCTTGGCTTGGTTATATCAAGATTATTTTTACAGATTTAATTTCTTTAATTTTTAGATAAAAATTTTTTAATCTTTTTTTAACGTAGGAATTAAACTTGGAATTTCTCTTTTTTCTATGTCCTTTTTTATTGTATTGTAAAATACATCACAAAGAGATCTTGGTATATTTCTTATTCCTAGATTCATAATCATAGGTCCAGATTCATAATAAACCATACACGTCTTATTAGAATAATCCATTTCGACTGTACCTATCTCTCTTTCTTTTAAAAAAACCCTATCAGAGAGTGAATTATGAGAACAACAGCTAATAAATACACTTAATCCCGTAGCATATAACAATGTTTTTAACATTTAATACCTCTAAAAATTAAAACAAAAATCATTTTCCCTTCCAGCTAGTCTCAAAAAGTTCTTTTAACGAATTAACAAAAAATTCTGAATTTATCCATAAAGCAATCTCAGATTTTTCATGAATATCATCTTCATTTGTAGTCAAAAATAACAAATCCTTGTTGTCTATAATAAAGAATCTTGCCTTCATATCAATATCTTTTATTTTTGCAAAAAGTGAATATTCTTTGGCTAAATTCTTATCATTAAAAGGCGCCGCTATTCTAATATATACACCTTTATTCTTTAAATTCTTTAATATAAAACTAAATTTGTCTAATTTTCTATTTAGAGCTTTTTGCGAAGTCACAATGATTATTTCTTTTTTAGCCTTAGCAAATAAGGAATTTAAATGAGAATATATATTAGTTCTTCCCTTTAATACACCCATAATATCACTAGGATTTATATTTTCTATACCATTATTAAATAATAGATTTAATTCTTTAAAAGAATCAGATTGTTCTATTTCACCCAAAGATTTAATCTCAGAGTCTGCTTGGATTTTTATATCTTTCTTTATTCTTTCAAGAATATCTGAGGGTTTAACAGCAATATATCTTATAGGCCTTCCAAGTTTCATGATAACAAAGCCTCTTTTCTCTAATGATTCTAATACATCATAACTCCTTGATCTTGGCACACTGGATATTTCAGACAATTCTCCTGCTGTAGCTATTCCTTTTGATAAAAGTGCAAGCCATTCCTTAGCCTCGTATATATTCAGATCAAATGAACTTCTTATTTTTTTTATTACAGCATCAGATACAATCATTTCAATTTTCTCCTAATTTCACTACTTTTATTAGATAATACAAATATAACTTATTTATAAAGCTTTCGCTATTTATTAGTAGTAACTAAACCTTTATTTATAGCTGATTTTTAAGAATTTTATGTATTGTAATAATTGTTTAAAATGGAAATTGTTTAAAGAAAAATGCCATTTTTATTGGAAAAGAAAAAAATTTTGTACAGCCAAAGAAATTCAAGATTCTTCTGAGTCTTCTAAAAGTACAATATCTCCTGTATAAGCATTACAATTTTTACAATAATCTGGTTTTTCATAACTATATGTTATACATTCACACCTTATACATTGCCACATAACCTCTTTTTCTTCATCCATATTTAATTATACATTTTAATATTTTATAAATATTTATATTATGTTATTTGATTGCTTCAAATAACATAAAGCTTATAAATTTCTTCTTTTTTTAAATATAAAAATGTAGGCTTAAAAACCTGAATTGGAGTAAAAATGGGATATCAAAAATATTTAAAAGAAATATTAAGAAAAAGACCTAAAAATATTATTATTCTAAATAGACAAAGAAAAATTGTATGGAGAAAAGAGCCAAGTATCTTTAGAATAGAATATCCAACTAATCCATTGGCTGCAAGGGCTAAGGGATATAGAGCAAAACAAGGTATAATTCTTGTTAGAGTGAGGGTTAAGAGGGGAGGAAAAAGACATCCTTCTTCAGGAGTAAGGGGTAGGACATCAAAGGCTAGTTCTTTGAAATTAGTATTAGGAAAGAACTATCAGTGGGTCGCAGAGGAAAGAACACAGAAATATTATAAGAATTTAGAGGTATTAAATTCTTATAAAGTGGGAAAAGATGCTATCTATGCATGGTATGAGGTCATTTTAATTGATCCGCATCATCCTGGGATTAAATCTTCTAAGGAATTAAATTGGATTTGTTCCAATAAACATAGTTATCGGGTTTTAAGAGGAAAAACCTCTGCTGGTAGAAAATCACGGGGATTGGGTGGTAAGGGCCAGGGTTATGAAAAGGCTAGACCAAGTTCAAGGGCTAATTTGAGGAGAATTAAATAAATATTTATATCATTATAAGATGATTGTTGGGTTTATAGGGGCGCCATCGGCAGGAAAATCTACATTTTTTAAGGCTGCAACCTTGGCTAATGTAGAGATTGCTAATTACCCCTTTACAACAATAAAACCAAATCATGCTGTGGGATATGTAAAAATACTTTGTGCTGATCAATTCTTTAAAACACAATGTAATCCTAGACAAGGTTATTGTAATGATCATAATAGATTTGTTCCAATAGACTTAATGGATGTTGCAGGTTTAGTTCCCGGGGCATCAGAGGGTAAGGGGCAAGGTAATGCCTTCTTAGATGATCTAAGAAATGCAGATATTTTGATCCATATAGTGGACATTTCAGGATCAACAAATGAAAATGGAGAATCAGTTCCAGTATTATCTTATGACCCTTTAAATACAATAAAATTCCTTGAAGAAGAATTAAATATTTGGTATTATGGAATATTAAAAAAGGGTTGGGATAGGTTCGCTAGGCTGATAAAGCAAGAACAATCAGAGGTGTATAAATCAATAGCTAAACAATTATCTGGATTAAAGGTAACAGAAGAGGATGTAAAAGAAACAATTAAGCAATTTCCAGATGACCCTACAAAGTGGGATGACACCCTTTTATTTTCTTTAAGTAAAAAATTAAGAGAAAAATCAAAACCAATGATAATAGCTGCAAATAAAATAGATATTGTTGGTTCAGAAAAAAACTTAGAAAGAGCAAGAAAAGAATTTTCAAATTACTTGATAATTTCATGTTCAGCAGAATCAGAGCTTGCATTACGGGAGGCTGCTAAGAAAAATTTAATTAAATATATCCCAGGAGAAAATAATTTTAAGGTTATATCAAGAGATTTATCAGAAAAACAGATTAAGGCATTAGATTTTATTAAAAAAGATATTTTGGAAAGATATAATACAAGTGGTGTACAAAATATATTAAATACAGCAATTTTTGATTTTTTAAAATATATTGCTGTCTTTCCAGGGGGCGTGAATAAATTAGAGGACTCTCAAGGAAGAATTCTACCAGATTGTTTTTTAATGCCTCAAAATTCTACTGCTCTAGACTTTGCTTACAAACTACATACCGATTTAGGAAAAAATTTTATTAGAGCTATAGATGTTAAAAATAAAAAGACAATAGGCAAGGATTATATATTAAAGCATTTAGATGTAATAGAAATTATTGCGAAATAAATCTTCCAGTAACATAGGTACCTTCTTTTAAGAGGTTATTAACCATTTCAGCCCCATCATAAAAAATTTTTTTGTCATTAAATCCATATTCTTTTACGAATTCTTCATATAATTCTTCTATGTCAATAGAACGCCTTTTTAATAACCTACGTAAAATATAAGCTCCACTTAATAAAGCCTCAACTTGCTTTCTATCTTTTTTTGGATTTTCTTTAATTATATTTATTTCTATAACCATTTCCTTAAGTTTATATTCTAACTCAGACCTTCTATTCTTCACATCTAAAAAGGTTAAATATCTAATCATAAAAAATATAAATATCAAAAAATATTTAAATCTAATTAATTTTTTGACAAACAAAAAAACAATGATCTTTTTCATATGGATCTAATATTTTATAATCAATTATTTTCAAGTTTTTACATAATTTTTTTTCTACTTCTATAAAAATTTGTTTTGGATGTTTAGTTACATCGATTGATCTTGCTTTTACAGTAAATAAGACATAGCCTTTATCTTTTAAAAATTCTAGATTTTTAAATAAAATTTCAACTTGGTTTTTTTGTGCAATATCCTGATAAATAATATCAACTTCATCTATTCTATCTTTGTACTCATCTATTTTTTTTGCATCTGCTAAAATAGGTATCATATTCTCTCTTTTCTCGCATACAGCTACTAGATCTCTAACAACTCTTGGAGCAAAATCTAAGCAAAAAACATAGCCTTCTGAGACAATATCTGAAATAAAACTTGGGGTATATCCATGTGATGCTCCCAGGTATAATACAATATTATTTTTTTTTAAAAAAAGATTGGATATATGTTTACTAACTGCAGCAAATAATTTTGATCTTCTAATATTGGTTTCTCTGTATTCTTTATCATTTTCTTTAATTAATTTTTCTCCAAAAAAGCTAATCCCAGGTGTTAAATTCTCAGTATAGTATTTTATCTTTTTATTTTGTTTAGTATATATCCCATAATATTTTGTTTTTTCCATGTGTGCTTTATTTATCTATTTTATATAAGCTTAATCCTACTTACTAATTGTAAAATTTTGTGTTTTCAAAATTTAAAACATAACCTTTATAAATAAGAAGTATTTGCAATTTATGGAGTCTCTTCTAAAATGGTAGCAGTAACATCTTCAATAGTGGCTGATAATCAATTTTTTTACAAAAAATCCCTTTTAGGAGGATCTATGCCCTGATGGTGTAGACCGGTCTAGCACGAAGCCCTGTCGAGGCTTCAACCCGGGTTCAAAAGGATACTGGAAGTCCCGGTCAGGGCGATTGGTGGGCCGGTAGCTCAGCTTGGTGGAGCACCTGACTTTTAATCAGGTGGTCGCGTGTTCAAAACTAATACTGTGTTTCAGTGTTTGTGTATATCACGTCCGGCCCGCACCTATAATAGAAAAAAAATGACTGAATTTAATATATTAAAGCATAGATGGGTACCTGAAAGTACTAAATTAACTGATGATGAAAAGTCAGAATTACTTAAAAAATACAATATTGATAGGGTAAAATTGGCTTATATAAGAATTAGTGATCCTGGAATCAAACATATTAATGATTTGAAGGTGGGAGATATCATAAAAATAAAGAGAATGAGTTATACAGCTAAAGAAACGATCTTTTATCGGGTGGTAGTTAATGGTTGATGGTTATAAAAAGATTATAAACAGTTATTTTCAAGAGAATCCTTTTGGTAGTGCTAATTTAAGAAGTTTTAATAATTTTATGGATAAAGGTATGCAAAAACTTGTGGATGAAATTGGAGACATTATTCCCACTATAATTCCACAAGAGGTTGAAAGCTTTATAATAAGACTAAAAAAAATATGGATAGAAAAACCCTCTATAATAGAGGCAGATGGGAGTAAAAGAGAGATAACTCCTGCTGAAACGAGATTAAGAAATTTAACTTATTCTGCACCTATTTATCTAGAGGTAAGCGCTTATGTTGATGATATTCAAAGAGAAAATTTTACATCTTTAATAGGAAAAATCCCTATCATGATTAAATCAAAATATTGTCATTTATATGGATTAAAAAAAGAAGAATTAATAGAAAAAGGCGAGGATCCATATGATCAGGGGGGATATTTTATAATTAATGGTAATGAAAGAGTGCTTATTACAGTAGAAGATTTAGCTTCAAATAAACTCTTTATTGAGGAAAGGGATGATTCTGATATCTTTGTTGGTAGATTATTTTCAGAGATTGGAAGTTATAGAATACCACATACATTTGAATTAATGAAAGATGGTATTATCTATTTAACGTTTACACGCTTCAATAAAATACCAGTAATAAATCTTTTAAAGGGATTGGGTATGTCTAAGGAACAAGATATAATGAGGTCTATATGTGAAGGAAATGAATCATTAAATGATATTCTTTTAGTTAATTTATATGAGAGTGCAGAAATAAAAAATCAAGATGATGCATTGGAAATCTTAGGGAAAAAGATGGGTATAACACAACCTAGAGAGATAAAAATAGAAAGAAGTAAAGAACAATTAGACAGATATTTTATGCCGCACTTAGGGGTTACACCCGATTCAAGAAATATAAAGATATTTAATTTATGTAAGATTCTAAAAAAATTTTTGATGTTATCTCATATTGAAAATAAAAATGATTTTCCAGATAAGGATCATTACATGAATAAAAGATTAAAATTAAGTGGTGATTTATTAGAGGACTTAGTTAGAACTAATTTAAAATCATTAGTTCAAGATATAATGTATAATTTTCAAAGATTAGTGAAGAGGGGAAAATTTCAATCTATAAAGATAATTATTAGAGATGAATTATTAACTTCTAATATCAAAAGTTCTTTGGCTACTGGAACATGGACTGGGGGCAGAAAGGGAATTAGCCAGAATATTGATAGAACTAATGCTTTAGCTGCTAATTCTCATTTACATAGGATAGTTAGTTTATTAACTTCTACTCAAGAAAATTTTGAAGCAAGGGCATTGCATTCAACCCATTGGGGGAGGTTATGTCCAATTGAAACCCCAGAGGGAACACCTATTGGATTGAGAAAAAATATGGCTTTATTATGTGATGTTTCTTGTAGTGAAATAAATGAAAATAATATAATTAAACAATTAGAAACATACGGTTTAAAGGTGAAATAAATGGTAGATATATTTTTAAATGAAAAATACATTGGGGAGGTAGATAATGGAGATACTTTTATTAACAAAATAAAAGAAGAAAGAAGGAAAAGTATATTACCTAATGAATTGAATTATTATTATGAAGAAAAATATAATTCTATTTATCTTAATACATCTAAAGGTAGAGCAAGACGGCCATTAATAATTGTTAAGAATGGAGCATCTTTGTTTAAAAAGGAACATATTGATGCTATAGATAAAGGCTTACTAAAATGGAAGGATTTACTAAAAGAAGGAATAATTGAATACGTAGATGCTGCTGAGGAAGAAAATTGTTATATTGCTCTAGATGAAAATAATTTAAATAAAGACCATACACATATAGAGATATCACCTGTAGCAATATTGGGTTTATGCACGTCTTTAGTGCCATATTCAAATTATGGTGGCAGTTCAAGACTAATAAGGGGAACAAAAATTTTAAAACAATCGTTGGGTTTATACTCATCTAATTTTTTGTTAAGAATGGATACTGATGTAAATATATTACATTATCCCCAAATACCATTGACAAAAACATTTATGCATGATATTTTTAATTATGATAAACATCCCTCTGGACAAAATGTTGTTATTGCAATTATGAGTTATGAGGGCTATAATATGTCTGATGCTATTATTGTGAATAAGGGTTCAGTTGATAGGGGTTTTGGAAGATCCACTTTTTTTAAACCGTTTTCTTCTGAAGAAAAAAGATATCAGGGGGGTTTAATGGATGAATTCACTATACCTGATAAAGAGGTTAAGGGATATAGGGCAGAAAAGGATTATAAATTTTTAGAAGATGACGGTGTAATTTATGAGGGTGCAAAGATAAAGGCTGATGATGTATTAGTTGGTAAGGTTAGTCCTCCAAGATTTTTAGGTGAGTTTGAAGAGTTTAGTATAGCTGCTAATGTAAAGAGAGAGAGTTCTGTTGCTTTAAAACATGGAGAAAAGGGTGTTGTTGATAGTGTATTACTAACAGAAAATGAAGAGGGGAATAGATTAGTACAGGTAAGGCTGAGAGAACAGAGGATTCCTGAGGTTGGGGATAAGTTTGCTTCACGACATGGTCAAAAAGGAGTTATTAGTTATATAGTAAAAACGGAAGATATGCCTTTTACAGTATCTGGTATTGTGCCTGATATTTTATTCTCACCTTTTGGTATTCCTTCGAGAATGACAATATCTCATTTAATTGAGATAATTGCAGGTAAGGTTAGTGCATTAAGTGGAGAATTTGTTGATGGCACTGCTTTCGATGTGACTCCGGAAAGTGATTTGAAAGAAAACTTATTAAAAATGGGTTTCAAGGATGATGGTACTGAACTTATGTACAATGGGATCACTGGTAAGGTTTATCCTGCTAGGATATATATTGGAAATATTTATTATTTAAAACTTAAACATATGGTTGCAAATAAATTACATGCAAGGGCATCTGGTAAGATTCAACTATTAACAAGACAACCTATAGAAGGAAGATTACAGGGTGGTGGTTTAAGGATTGGCGAGATGGAGAAGGATTGTTTTGTTGCTCATGGGGCTGCTATGGTATTAAAAGAAAGATTTGATTCTGACAAGACTGTAATTTACGTTTGTGAGGAATGTGGTATGTGGGCTGTTTATGATAATTATAAGGATAAAGAGAGTTGTCCTAAATGTGGTTCTAAGGTAAAAATATCTTCTATAGAGGTATCATATGCTTTTAAATTACTAATCGATGAACTAAAGGCATTATGTGTTTATCCTAAAATTATTTTAGGAGGAAAGTTTTAATGAGAGAATATTATAAAAAAATTAAGGCCATAGAATTTGGGATGTTGAGTCCTGAATTAGTTAAAAAAATGGCTAGTGTTAAGGTTGTAACCCCTGAATTATATGATAAAGAGGGTTATCCTGTTGATGGGGGGTTAATGGATATTAGGTTGGGTGTTATAGATCCTGGATTAAGATGTAAAACTTGCGGTGGAAAATTAAAGGAGTGTAATGGTCATTTTGGATATATTGAATTAGCAAGGCCGCTATTACACATAAAATATATAGATATGGTTCTAGCTTTCTTAAGGGCTACATGTAGGGAATGTGGTGAAATATTATTAGATGAAAAAAAAATAAAGAAGAAAGAAAACGTTATAACTAAAAGTGAGATGAAAAAGCATATAAGATCATTAATAACAAGTGCTAGAAATGTTAAGAAATGTCCACATTGTCAAGCTAAGCAATATAGTGTTAAAATAGAAAAACCATCAACATTCTTAGAGAATGATAAAAAATTATCAATAATCGAAATTAAATTAAGATTGGAAAAGATTAGTGAGTTTACTGTCTCTTTAATTGGATTGGACCCTTCGAAAGCAAGACCTGAATGGGCAATTTTGGAGATATTACCTGTTCCTCCTGTAACTATTAGACCATCTATTACATTAGAAACTGGGGAAAGAAGTGAGGATGATTTAACCCATAAATTAAGTGATATTGTTAGGATTAATCAAAGATTGTTTGAGAATATTAATGCTGGTGCACCAGAGGTTATTGTGGAGGATTTATGGGATTTATTACAATATCATGTTACTACATATTTTGATAATGAGATAAGTCAGGTCCCTCCAGCAAGACATAGGAGTGGTCAGGCTCTGAAAACATTAAGTGAGAGAATAAAAAGTAAAGAAGGTAGGTTTAGAAATAATTTAGTTGGCAAGAGGGTAAATTATGCTGCAAGGACAGTAATTTCTCCAGATCCAAAATTAGAATTAAATGAGGTTGGAATACCTAAAGAAGTGGCTATGGAGTTAACCATACCAGAGAGAGTAACAGAATGGAACCTTAAAAGAATGAAAAAATTTGTAGAAAATGGTCCAGAAAAATATCCTGGAAGCAATTATGTTATTCGACCAGATAATAAGAAAAAAAAGATAACAGAGGAAACACAAGAACAATTATTAGAAGAATTACAGCCTGGCTATCAGGTAGAACGGCATTTAATGGATAATGATATTGCAATATTTAACAGACAGCCTTCATTACATAGAATGAGTATTATGGGGCATAGAATAAAGGTCCTTCCTGGAAAATCTTTTAGGTTGAATCCCGCGGTTTGTAATCCATATAACGCTGATTTTGATGGTGATGAAATGAATCTTCATATACCTCAAATAGAAGAGGCAAGGGTTGAGGTTGAGATGTTGATGGATGTAAAAAACCAAATTATAACACCTAAAAATGGTTTGAATATTATTGGATGTGATACAGATTCAGTTACTGGGAATTATTTGCTTACTAAAGAATTAGAATATAATAGGGAAGATGCAATAGAAATTTTGTATTCGATAGGTGTGAATAAGCCTGAAAAATTTTTAAATTTAAAAAATAAAGTAAAGGGCATTGAGATATTTAGTATGTTATTGCCATCGGATTTTGATTTTATAGGGATTACTAAACTTAAAGAAGAATTAGTGATTAAGAATGGGAATATTATAAAAGGATATATTGATAATAATACAATAGGTAATGAGAAAGGTACATTAATAAGAGCAGTTTTTGCTAAATATAATCAAGAAACTGGAATTGAAATTTTAGGACAAATATTTAGATTGGGTATTGAAATTTTATTGCGAGAGGGGTTTTCTATCTCTAGTACAAATGTTGATCTACCTGAACATGTTAAAGAAAAAAATATAGAGATCATTTCAAATGCAGAAAAGAAGGTGTTGCAATATATAGAGCAATATAATAATGGGGAATTAGAACCATTACCTGGCTTAGCTCTTGAAGAAACAGTAGAGATAAAGATTATGGAGATATTGAACAAATCAAGAAATAAGGTTGGACAGTTAATTGCTGAAAATGTAAATCAAAGCAATCCTGTAGTTATTATGGCAAATTCAGGTGCAAAGGGTAATATTATTAATTTAGCTCAAATGGCTGCGTGTGTTGGACAACAAGCTTTGAGAGGAAAAAGAATAGCTAATGGTTATAAGGATAGGGTTTTAACTATTTTTAGTAGGGGAGATTTACAGCCTTCTTCTAAGGGCTATATAAAAAGAGGTTATAGGGATGGATTAATTCCATCTGAATTTTTTATGCATGCTATGACTGGAAGGGATTCGCTTATGGATACTGCATTAAGAACTCCAAAATCAGGGTACTTATATAGAAGATTATCTAGTGCATTGCAGGATTTAAGGGTAGAATATGATTATTCTGTAAGGGATGGAAAGGGAAATATAATTCAATTTCAATACGGGGAAGATAGTTTAGATGTTTCTAAAACATGGGGTGGAAAGATTAATGTTGAAAGGATAGCTAAAGAGGTAGTGGGGGTTGATAAGAATGTTACCTGATCATCTCCTTAAAGAGGCTAAGGAATTAGTTAAAAGATATAAAATGAATATAAAACAAGAGAAGGAATTTATGAAAAGATTAGAGGATGTATATATTGGTTCTAAAATTGACCCTGGTGAGGCTATTGGGGTTATCACTGCGGAATCTTTTGGTGAACCTAGTACTCAGATGGTTTTAGATACATTTCATTTTGCTGGTGTTGCTGAGATGAGTGTTACAACAGGATTATCTAGACTAATTGAGGTATTAGATGCAAGAAAAACACCAAGCACACCTAGAATGGATTTGTATCTCAAGCCAAAATACTCAAAAAACGTTGAAACTGTAAAAAAAATTGCAGAGAATATAAAAGAAACAAAAATGCAAGATATTTTAAAAGAGATTACTATTAATATTGCTAAATTGCAAATAGAGGCTGAATTTGATAAAAGAACTATGAAGGATTACGGTTTAAAAGAAAAGGATTTATTGGATATATTGAAACATAGTTTAAAAAATGTAAATATGAAAGAGACAAAAGAGGGATTTAACTGTAAATCTAAAGAAGAGATAACTTTATCTGAGATCTATAGATTAAAAGAAAAGATTAAAAGGATTAAAATAAGTGGATTAAAGGGTATAACTAGGGTGTTACCTGTAAAAAATGATGAGGATGAATATATAATATATTGTGCTGGAAGTAATTTAAAAGATGCATTACAATTAGAGGAAATAGATCATGAGAGGACTACAAGTAATAATATTTATGAAATTAGTGAGGTTTTAGGTATAGAAGCAGCTAGAAATGCTATTATTGTAGAAATACAAAAGGTTTTAGATGGACAGGGTTTATCTATTGATATAAGGCATATTATGCTTTTAGCTGACATAATGACAAGAAATGGTGAAATAAAGGGGGTTACAAGAACTGGAATAGCTGGGGAAAAAGAAAGTGTTTTAGCTAGGGCAGCATTTGAGACCCCAATAAAACATATTTTAAATGCTAGTCTGATTGGAGAGGTTGATGAATTAAATAGTGTTATAGAAAATGTTATTTTAAATCAGCCAATTCCATTAGGAACTGGATTGCCACAATTAATTATGAGAAATTTGACAGAGGATAAAGATGAGTTTAATTGATCTAAAAAAGGATTTGAAGAATAAAAAGGCATATTACGGGTTTAATAAGACTATAAAATCTATAAAAACAGGAAAATGTAAGCGCGTATATGCAGCACAAACTTACCATAGAAAAAAAGAGATTGAGGATATTTGTAGGATTATGGGTGTTAAATTAATATTACTTGATGAGAATAATAAAGATATTGGGATTATATGCAAGAAAAGATTTTCTATTGGTGTAATTTATTTTGAATAAAAATGAAATTAAACTTAGAAACAATACAAACAATTAATTTGTTTGAAAGTATGACTGGGGCAAACATAAAAGACTGTATAAAAAAAGAGGATAAATTAATGTTTATAGTGGAAGAAGGGCATATAAAAAGGGCATTGGGTAGGGATAATTCCAATTTAAAAAGAATGGAGGAAATACTTAAGAAAAAAATAATATTAATAGCCTTTTCTAAGAATGTAGTAAAGTTTATTAATAACTTATTATACCCTTTAAAAGTAGATAATATACAAAAAGAAGGCAATATAATAGAGATTTATGTCCAGGATAATAGGATAAAGGGCAAGATTTATGGAAGAAGTAGAGAAAATATAAAATGGATTATTGATCTTGTTAAAAAATATTATGATGATATTGAGGATATAAAGATAAAATGAATAAAAGTAATGGCTTATACACTGGAAATAAATTAGTGAGTAGAAGAAAAAAAAGTAAAAAAAGCTCTAAATGGTTTATTAAAAGGATTAATAATTCTAAGATTAGATCAGATCCTTTACAAGGGAGTAGTCAAGCTAAGGGTATTGTTTTAGAAAAGATACAAAGAGAAGCAAAACAACCAAATTCTGCAATGAGGAAGTGTGCAAAAATTCAGTTAATAAAGAATAGCAAACAAGTAACTGCTTTTATTCCTGGAGATAATGCACAAAGGTTTATTACAGAACACGATGAGGTTCTTATAGAATGTATTGGGGGTAAAATGGGTAGGGCTATGGGTGATATTCCGTGTGTAAGATGGAGGATAATAAAGGTTAATGATCAGAGTTTAGATGCTTTATTAAAGGGAAAAATAGAAAAAGGTAGAAGATGAATGAAATAAAATTGTTTGGCAGATGGGATACTTCCCAAATACAAGTTAATGATGTTGGATTAAGGGATTATATTAATTTAGATCAGGTATATATTCCAAAACGGTGTGGAAGAAATGCTTCCAATAGATTCTGGAAGAGCAAATATAATATTATAGAGAGATTAATAAACAAAATGATGGTTCCAGGTCATAGGGGAAAAAAACATAAAATAACATCTGGCAAGTGTACAGGAAAATATAATACTGTTTATTGTTTAATAATAAAATCTTTTGATATTATTGAAAAGGAAATGAAGGTTAATCCTATTGAAATTTTTATTAAGGCTGTAGAAAATGCTGCTCCTCGCGAAGAGATTACTGCTATAGAATATGGGGGAGCAAGATATCCACAAGCTGTTGAATGCAGCCCTCAAAGGCGAATTGATTTGGTATTAAGACAAATGGTGCAAGGATCTTATAGTGCTTCATTTAATAAAAAGAAAAGAATAGAAAGATGTTTAGCTGATGAGATTATGAAGGCTTACAGGTGTGATCAAGGCAGTCAAGCTATAACTAAAAAATTAGAATTGGAAAGACAAGCTGATTCAAGCAGATAAATTTATAGATGTTTTAATTGATTTTCTATATCTTTTAATTCGTTTTTTAATCTTTCAATTTCAGAATCACCTTTTGGTTTTTCTGTAATAATTTGTTTAGTTTCTATTTTAATTTCCTGTGTTGTTTCTATTATATGTTCTTTTTCTGTGGGTTTTTCTTCAAAGCCTAATTGTTTTAATGTTGGAAGTGAATGTCCTCTTGTTAATTTTTTTTCTAAATCCTTTATTTCATAAAAATTATCTGATAGATTAGAATATATTTGATCTTTTTTATGATGTAATTCTTTATAATCTTCGTATGATTTAAGAAGTTGTGCTACTTCTATTGCATATTTTAAAATCTGCTTTCTAACCTCTATGGGCCTATCTATTTTAATATGTATTCCTGTTATCTCTTGTTTAACTGTTTTCTTTTTTTTCATTATTAATTATTAAATAAATCTTTATCAATATTCAATAACTTATTTTTTAATTTATTTAATTCTTCTCTCCAGGTTTGTATTTGCCTGTCTTCTTTTCTTCTTATATCTTCTAAAGAATTTAATATTTCTTCTGTGGTATGTATCTTTTCTTTTAAACTTTCTAATTCTTCCATAGCTGATTTATATTTTTCAATCTTGATAAATAATGGTTTTTCAGATGTTGTTAATCTACTTGTTGATATATCTTCTGTTGGAAAATCATAAGATTCTGGTTCAATTTTGGGTGTAAATGGCATCATTCTTTGTGGTTCAATTCTTGGTTTTCTTTCAGGTATCTCTAAATTTTGACCCTTAACTTCTGTTTTTATTTCAGATAAAGTTGGTTTATATAAAGGGACTGGTGTTTCTTCTTTGTGTATTTCAGGAAATTCTGATATGTTTAATTTTGGTTGAACTAATTTAATATTAGAACTAATGGCAGGTATTTTTTCCTCTTTTTTCTTACTGAATAATCCCATTATTAATCATCTCCTTTTGAAGAAGAATATATATTTCCTTTTAAAAATATTTCTTATCACTTAAAAGTTAATAGAAAACTAGGAACCAAATCTTTTTAAATAAAAGAAAGTAGAAAGAAGTACTTAAAATGAATCTTATGGATAAGTATATTGAAGAAGCGATTATAGAATTAGTAGGAAAAGAAGGATTAAGTGTATATTTATTGTTAAAGAATAAGGAAAATTATAGTGAATTCTTATTAAGTGAAAAATTAAAAATAAATATTAATCAAATTAGAAATATACTTTATAAATTTGATTCTCAAAATTTAGTTTCATTTACAAGAAAAAAAGATAGAAAAAAGGGATGGTACATTTATTATTGGACATTTAGACATGATCAAATAAATGAATTAATAAAAAGAAAAAAATTGCATCAATTAAAAATAATTGATGAACAAATTATGAAAGAAAAAACTGTTATATATTACTCTTGTCCAAATAAATGTGTAAGAATGACAATAGAGGATGCGATGGAATATGCTTTTGTATGTCCAGAATGTGGAAGTATATTTAATCCAGATGATAGTTCTAAAAGAATGCAAAAATTAAATGAAGAAAAAAAAGAAATTCAGGAATTATTAGATAATTTTGAAAAAGCAAAAATAAAAGCTATACCTGTAAAAACTAAAAAAAATCTCAAGAAGAAAAAAACAGTTAAAAAGAAGAAAAAGTCAAGAAAATAAAGGCCATAATATTTTAGATCCGTCTAATGGTGGTATTGGTATCATATTGAATATAAACAACCATTTATTAATCTCTGATGTATAAACTAATAATAATGAGGTTTTTTCTGTTAAATTTTTTTTATGTTTGATAATGAAATATGGAATTAACCACAAAATTAGGTTTATAAATGGACCAGCCCCGGCAATAAGAATAATTTCTAGATTAGAAGATGTAGAAAAGGTAACATATCCGGGGGCTAAAAATATAAAACCAAAATTTAGAAATCTTAGAATTAAACCTATGATTAATCCTAAAAACCATACCTCATAATGGGCCTCTAAACCCATGAATATGGCTATAAATTTATGGCCCATTTCATGCAAGATAATTGCTGGTGCAGTAATAATAAAAGCAAATTTAATTTGTTCTGTGTCAATTTTTTTGATATTGAACTCTCTGCAGGGTAATTTTATTACGGAGCTAAAGATATATGTAATAGCAACTATTGTAATTAATATGTAAAGTATCTCTGTAGGAGTAAATATCATATAATAATTATAAATTAAAGGTTTAAAAAACTTACTTTTCAAAGGCTAATAATATAAAGATTAAACCAATTAGACCTAAAAATAATGGTAAAAAGCCCTTTACTATAACTAAAAATGAAGACCACCATCTAATAATAAGCCAAAGACCAAAAAAGATTAATACCAAACCCAATACACTTTTGGTAATGTTTTCAACTTTCATATTATTTTGATTAAAAAGAATATTATAAATGTTTATATTATAAGATTTATAGATGATTTTATATATAAAAGAATTGTATTTTTTAAAATGAGAGATTTAGTAATAATAGGTGCTGGACCTGGCGGATTAAGTGCTGCTATATATGCAGTTAGATATAAATTAGATTTTTTAATAATAGGCAAAGAAATAGGGGGCGCAATAAATAAAGCTCAGCTAATTGAAAATTATTTGGGTTTAAAACCAATAAATGGCAAAGATTTAGTAGGGTTATTCAAAGAACAAATAAATTATTTTAAAATAAAGATTATAGAAGAAGATGTTACAAAAATAGAGAAGATAAAAAATTATTTTGTGGTTTATTATGAAAGTAATAGAATAGAAACAAAAAATATTATCTTGGCATTTGGATTAAATATAAGAAAAAAGATACCAGGCGAAGAAAAATTTATAGGAAAAGGTGTAAGTTACTGTGTTTCTTGTGATGCTCCATTATATAGAAATTTAAATGTTGCAGTTATAGGAAAGAATGATATAAATTTGCTTAAAAAGTATGCTTCAAGGGTTTATTCTTTAAAAAACATAAAAGAAATAAAAGGAGATACTGTTGTAAATAAGATTATTTTAGAAGATAATAAAGAAATTAAAGTAGATGGCGTTTTTTTAGAAGAAAAAATTTCTTCACAGATATTAATTAAAGATTTAAAGATTAAACTTGATAAAAATAATTTAGTTATAGTTGATGATAATTTTTCTACAAATATAAAAGGAATTTATTGTGTTGGTGATTTATGCAGCAAAAGTATAATTAAACAATTCTCAGTTGCTATTGGTCAAGGAGCTATTGCTTCATATTCAATTTATAAAAAAATAAAAAATTAAATTGGTTCCAATTCTATTAGCGGAAGTATTGTTATTGTTCCATTTCTTACATTAACAGTGGTTACAAAGTTTTGATTTATATACCATTTTTAATTCCGTTATTTGAATAATAACAATATACATTGTGAATAGTTAGATAATTATTAGTAAGACTAGAAATCATTGAATACAAACTTTATCTACCATCCCATTAGTGTCTGGTATACATTTGCATTTTTTGTTGTAAAATAAATACTTCGGTTCTTAATTAATTTTTTTCATAGAGACTTTCTACAAAAATTCCTCTATTAATCAAAGCCTTAAAACAGTTTATTTAATAGCTTTTAGCAATGTAAACTATATGATTAGATCTCTCACCACAAATTACACATTTACTTATTTTCTCTGAAAAATTCTCTTGTTCTAATTTTGTTCCTCTAACTGTAGCTAAAATATATTTCTCTACCTTTTCTGCACAAATTGCACCTTTCATTTCAACAGAACAAAAACCACATCTAGCAATTTTTCCTGAATCTATAACTTTTTTTAACTCTGTTTGATTCTTAGCCTCAAGAATACTATTATCGAATAAATGATTCGACTCTTAAAGGCACCCCTTTCATCTCCCAAAAATAAAACTTTTCACCTGGCCTTTTTTCACTATTGTCGATTTCAGCTGAAATTTCTTTCTTATCTAATTCTTCTTTTATCTTTTTCGCTTCTTTTAAAAGAAGTTCATTTTGCTCTATTAAAACAATTATTACTTGTAATGGCGCAATCTTCCAAGGAAAACGCAAGCCTTTATCATCACCATGCACTGAAATAATACTTGCAAAAATTCTTGAAACTGCTGGGCCGTAACAGGTTAGCCACACAAATTTATCTTTGCCATCTTTATCTTTAAATTGAACATTAAATGCTTTTGAAAATTCAGGTTTTAATAGGTGTGTTGATGGTTGTTGAACTACCCTACCATCAGGATTTAAAACATCTGCAGCAAATGTTCTTTTTGCCCCAGGAAATTTATCCCAAACTGGTCTTTCAAAAAACATAAATGGTAAACAATAGATATCATGCAAAACCTTTTTTGTTGTTTCCATATCTTCGTAAACCTGCTCCATTGCCTTTTCTTCTGATTCGTGTGCACAATGTGCTTCTATCCAATGAAATTCTCTTGATCTTAAAAATGGCCTTGTAGCTTTAGATTCGTACCTAAATACATTTGCTCTTTGATATATTTTATATGGCAAATCATTATGGCTTCTTATCCATAGGGAAAACATTTGATAAATTGCAGTCTCTGATGTTGGTCTTAAGGCTAATTTTTCTTCAATTGGTTCATTTGTACCGTGGCTGGTTACCCAAAATACCTCTGGAGTAAACCCTTTGATATGGGATGATTCTAAATTAAAATTTTTTTCAGGTATTAGTGTAGGAAAAAAATATGGTTTATGGTTCTTTTTTTGTAACTCATTTTCTAAGTATTTAAACATCTTTTCCATAGAAAGAACACTCCACGGTTGAAATACAATAAATCCCTTTACATTATATCTTAGATCAGCTAATTCTGCTTTTTGAATTATATTCGTATACCATTCGGAAAAATTATCTTTTTTAGATATATTAAATATAAATTTTTTTTCCATAATTACTGAAGAACCACATTTATTTATAAATTTGTTGTTTATAATCTGTTCCAAATCTGCCCAATAAGTTATGGGTGAGGATTCTCCCATAATCTCTGACTTAATTGTTGTAACAGATTTAAAGTTCACACTAGATCAGAATTTTCTTTTTAAACTTCCAATACTTGCTTCAACTATCGATCTTCGATTATATGTTTTCTTTCTAAAGAATTCTACAGCTTTTTTCCTCCATCTACTTTTTTATGTCTCCCAATCCTTCCCTTAATTGGAATGTGTGTTTCGTAAAAAACATATATTTTTGGTCTATAATAATTAAAATGTCCTGGACACAATAGAAGAGAGTTCTATGTTACTTTGCTTATTTAGAGGTTGCACTAGAGTGGTATTTCGGTGTATTTTTAAAGAATAGGCTATAAATGAGATTATGAGAAAGGGGAGTCCAAACCTCTTTTGTTTAATTTTACCATAAATAGGCAAATCATTTAAGGTGAGAAATAAATTAAGGACTCCACAATTTTGGATTTATAACTAACTTAAAATAACCAAAGTATTTAAAATGTATTTGTTATTTATAATATCAATATAAATAATGGAGGTTAGAAAATGTCTAAGAACCTAAAAAGTAAAATAGGAATATGGTCTTTTATTGTAGGTTTAGTAATTGCGTTTTTAATATCTGTAGTGAAGGCTGCAGATACACCAACATGGAGTGTATTGTTGTTGGCGATATTGGGGGCAATAGTAGGGTTTTTGAATATAACAGATGCTGAGATTAAGTTGT
The DNA here is from genome assembly GCA_018302235.1 of Candidatus Woesearchaeota archaeon. Classification (GTDB taxonomy): domain Archaea; phylum Nanobdellota; class Nanobdellia; order SCGC-AAA011-G17; family GW2011-AR18; genus DATDVT01. Next base: position 5,710 of record JAGVZW010000033.1, on the reverse strand, counting down.
ATTTGGTTGCTTCAATAGCATTTTTGATAAGCTTTCAATCATTAGCTACAGTAGTAGAAACATTATTGCTTGGCTGGCAGGCAGTTAGTGCATTCTTCCAGTTGATGAGTGTATTTATTGCTCCTGGTGCAGCGATTGTAGCGATAAAGGCGCTATACACAATATCAAGGGATTAAAATTTATTTTTCTTCTTTTATTATTTTAGGTTGGAGGTTATGTTCTATAATATATGAGTCAATAATATCTCTTATTTCCTCATAAACTCTTTCCAAACTTTTGTGAGCGTCTATTAAAAAATATGGTATGTTATCTAATTCAGGAAGTTTTTTGTCTTTTAAAAGATCCATTACTCTCAAAAAATTTATTCTTAATGGTCGAATAAATTCTATATATTTATACTTATGTGGATAAACATTTTTTCTTTCTAAGGCGCATTCAGCATCACAGTCTAAAAAAAACATTAAATCAGGTTTTTCTAGTTCATATGTTTTAGTTATCTCTCTTATTTCTTCCCATTTTAGACCCTTAACTTCAGCGTATGGAAATTGGTCTAACCAGAATCTTTTAGAGATTAAGATATCATATTTTTTTTTCCAGGTAGTGATCATGGGGCTTTCTATTCTGTGGGAGGCGGCAAATATTAATTCATCTGTTAAAGGATCACCATGACTTCTTCCACCACCAGATAAATTTATCATCTCTTTAACCCATGTATGATATGGAACTTTAAAATTAAAGATGGAGTAGCCTTTTTCACCGTAATAGACTTCTAATCTATCCTTTAAGGCATTCTTACCTGTTCCATCTATACCAGAAAGAGTGATCCACATTTTGTATTTTTAATGATAGTGTCCTTATAAGAATTATATTACTTTATAATATATATTTTATCATTATAAAATTTTTCTTTAAATTCTTTAAGATATTCTTCTAATTTTTTTTTATCTAGTTTTTTATTAATTATTAAAAAGTTAAAATAAACATTTATATAAAGTTTTTAAAAATATATCTTATATGAAGCATGAATTTTATGTAATATTAGTTTTAGTTTTATTATTTATAGGTACACATTTTATAGGTTTAACTATTATTAATGAATATAATACAAGGGTTTTACCATTCAATATACAAAGAATGGAGATAACCCAAGATATTGCATATTTACCTGTCTTTATAGCCATATTAGTTGCATCAATTATTGCATTAATTATGATAAAATTTAGAACAATATTCATTTGGAAAATTTGGTTTTTTTTAAGTCTTACATTTTGTCTTACTATAAGTTTTAGTTCATTCTTTAGTCAGTATCTTTCTTTGATTGTGGCAGTATTGCTTTCGTTATGGAGATTAACCAAGCCAAATTTCTTGATACATAATTTTACAGAACTATTTTTATATGGGGGTTTAGCAGCACTTTTTGTTCCTATCTTTAATATTTTTTCTATTTCTTTGCTATTAATTTTAATATCAATATACGATATGATATCTGTGTGGAAAACAAAACATATGATAGAATTAGCTAAATTTCAGAATAAAGCTAAGATATTTACAGGTCTATTAATCCCCTATGGAAAAAAGAAAAAAGAGGATAAAAAAGTGTTTACTAAAGAGGCAATTTTAGGTGGAGGGGATATAGGTTTTACTTTGCTTTTCTCTGGTGTAATTTTATTAAAATATGGTATATTTAGTGCAATTATTACTTCTTTAATTACAAGTATAGCTTTATTACTTTTATTTATTTTTGGAGAAAAAAAGAAATTTTATCCAGCAATGCCATTTTTATCAGTAGCATGTTTTATTTCCTTAGGTTTAATACAATTATTTTAATAAAATTTAAAATAAATTGTAATAAAAACAATTTTTCATCTCATTTTAAAGGGGGAGAATCCGTTATATAAATCATATAGGGAACATATTCGGGTTTTCCATTATAAAATTACATTTTCTTTCGATTCAAGTATTTGAGGGATTTCATACATTCTTTAAATTATAGTGAATATAGTATTTAAAGTTGATTTATAATTAATAATTAGTTTTTTAAATATTTTGTAATTAACTTTGATAATGAAAATATTATTTACAAGCACCTTTTATCCACCATTTCATTTAGGTGGAGATGCCTTACATGTTAAATATCTTGCGGATGCTTTAATTAAAGAGGGACATGAAATACATGTTTTCACTTTAGTTGACTCATATAGATTTAAAAAAAAGGATTATTCTAATAAAAATATAAAAGATAATAAAGTAATTGTACATAGGATCAAAACAAAATTTTTTAGATATCAATGTTTTAGAAATTATACATTTGGAAGTTCAAAAAAAATATTAATAGAATTTGGAAGATTAGTGAAAGAAATAAAACCAGATATTGTCCACCACCATAATATATCTTTATTGGGATGGAATATATTAAAAAAAATAGGTAATTATAAAAATATCTATACAGCCCATGACTATTGGCTTATTTGTCCTAAATATGATTTATTAAGGGAATTTAAGGAATGTAAATTAGATAAAAATTGTTTTTTCTGCTGTTTTAAACATAAAAAACCATATCAATTTTTTAGACATTTCAATAGATTTAAAATAGCTTTGGATGATTTAGATCTCGTTATTGCCCCATCTGAATTTATGGCTAAAAGATTAAAAAATTTTAAAGTAAAAACAATTTTAAATTTTGTTTCAAATCCTAAAAAAACCAACCATAGTAAATTTAAAAATTATTATTTATTCATGGGTGCATTAGAACATCATAAAGGTATATTAGATTTAATTGATTTATTTAAGGAAACAAATAAAAAATTAATTATAGCTGGGAGTGGAACCTTAGAAAACAAAATTAAAAAAAAGCTAGATAAAAATATTTTTTTCATTGGCTGGATAGAGGGTAAAAAAAAATATTCCGTATTAAAAAATGCTAAGGCATTACTTCTGCCCTCAAAATGGCCTGAAAATATGCCTTTAGTTGCCCTAGAATCATTGAGTTATGGTGTACCTGTTTTTGGCAGCAATTATGGTGGGATTCCTGAAATTATAGAAAAATTCAAAGATAAACCATATTTTACAAAAAATAATTTTTTTAGAGATCTAAAAAAAATTGAAAAAATAAGAAAAAAAGAATGTATAGAAATTTATAAAAAATATTTTTCTAAAGAAGCATATTTAAAAAAATATTATGACGCTATAAGCTGATATATTTCTGAATCTTTATTAGTGTAAATCTTATTATTGTTTTCACTTATAATAGACATTAATTCTAAATAATTTTCTTCTAAATTTTTTGATTTTTGCACATATTGTATTTTAGAATTAAAATTAAAATAATTATAGTTTCTATATTTTTTGTTTATAAGAAAATCATTGTCTATCTCTGTAAATTGAAATTCTGTTTGTCTTGGTCGATCTCTTTTATATAGAAAGGTTGGGTAATAATCCAATGACGCTAAAATTTTATCTGTTTCTTCAGTATTATCTACTAAAAAATTCCAACTATCTGTTACAGATTTATTCACAAGATATAGATTTTCATTTGCATACAAAGTTAATCCATTAATTACAGCTAAAAATATAATTAAAGTTAAAAATAATTTTCTTTTATTCATATTATACAGTGCAAGACTTCCAATTGTAAAGCCCCATATAAACACAAGATAAGCCCTATCATCTAAATTAAAATTTCCTGAAATAAACACAGTAAATATAAATATTATAAAACTTGTTAAAAACAAACTTAAAATTATATTTAGTTTCTTTTTTTCTTTCAAAATCTTATAAATAACATATAGTGAAATAAAAACCATAATAGATAAAATACATATTCTGATATATCTATTAATTGTTATTAATCCAAAATTTGCTTCCTGAATACCTTTTTGTAAAATTTTTTCTATTATACCTTTTAAAACCAAATTAGAGAAATAATTATTATGTGATAAATATAATATTCCTAATAATGTCAAAATTAAAATACATATTACATCTATTTTAGGTTTTTCCTTTTTTATAACACCAATTAAAAATAAAAATAGACTTGTTAAAATTATTATTATATAGCTTGGAATATTTATAAGTAAAATAGCAGACCCAACTATTATAATAATTATTAAATTTTTTCTTATTTCCTTATTAATACTCCAAAATATTAAAAGTATAAAAAAAATACCTAGTGTTGCAGGTGCAAAATGAAAATGTATGTAGATATTTGATAGAATAGCGATAATTGTAGCTATTTGAGCATTTTGTTCATTGAATAATGTTTTGAAAAAAATATATAATGTAATATTTATGAGAAGTACAAGTATTAGCGGTACATATCTAATAAACTTGTCTATTTCTATACCAGATAGTAAGTAAAGGGTTGCATATATTAAAGGTCCACCAGAATTTTTTGTTAAATAGTCTTTATTAAAATTTTTATTATAAGTTAATAATCTATTAGATGATGCTTCTAAGTCTATATCTATTGTTTTTTCTTCTACAACAGTTATAGTATTGCTCATATGCCAATAGCTGTCATGATCTCTTGGTAATTCTTCTATTAAAATAGGGGTTCCAAATAAGACTAAAGTAAGTATTATTATATTTATTATAAATATTAATTTATTTCGAGATTTAAATATAAAATATATTGTAATTATAATAATCATTAGATAACAAATTATCCAATAAAAATGTAATTCATTTAATAGTCCAGATCCTGCGTTTATATCAATAAAACCAATTCTTTTGTTTAAGGTTATATTAAGTAGTATAAGAATTATTAATATACTTGTCAACCAAAAAACTATATACTTACTTTTAAGTGAATCCATTTTTATTTTTATTGAAAATATAAATAATATAAATCTAATTATTGTTCTATAATGTACATGCCGTAAAATATATTATTCTTTTAACGAATCGCCGAAAAATTTAAAGGAGGTTTAAAAAATGAGTATAAAAAAATTGTTTGTGTTTGTATTAGTATTAATAACAGGAATAGTAACAGTAACAGCTTTACCTTGTGAACAGTACACACATAATGAATGTGATGCATTAGGTTTAGGTATAACACATGACGACTGTGATATATGGAATAGATATGTAAGAGAAACAGGGTGTTCTTCTAGTGTTTTTTGTGAACAATTAACACATGACGAATGTGACGCATTAGGCACAGGTTGGACACATGACGAATGTGATTATTGGAATGGATTCACTGCAGATTTATGTGCAATGTCAGCACCAGCTCCAAGCGTCCCTTCTGCACCAAGCATGCCAGTATGGTCTTATTCATACTATTATCCGCGGTATTATAGTTGGTTCCCATGGTTTTTTAATCCAGGATGTCAACAGTATACACATAATGAATGCGACCGTTTAGGGTTTACACATAATGAATGTGATGCAATGAATGCACGAGTAAGGGCTAGTGGTTGTATGTCTTATTCATGGTATTATTATTGGTATCCATGGTTTTAATTTTTTTTCTTTATATTTTTTCTAATATAATTGTTTGTTCCCGAAAAATCGGAAGTATATTTTGTGTGTATTCTTTTTAAAACTGATAATATTTATAAAATAATCAATTAATAAAAAAATATAAGAATAATACTAAAGGGGTTTACTCTAAAGGAGGTTTAAAAAATGAGTATAAAAAAATTGTTTGTGTTTGTATTAGTATTAATAACAGGAATAGTAACAGTAACAGCTTTACCTTGTGAACAGT
>JAGVZW010000013.1 GCA_018302235.1 Candidatus Woesearchaeota archaeon | reverse complement strand
CCAAAAGAATAACATTTAATGTAAATTTAAACTACCAGTTATAGAAATCAAACCAGTATGCCTTAAAATATCAGCTTCAACATAACACTTTTCAAAACTTCTAGAACAAATATTATTAAAACAATTCATTGCTCCTAAAGCATTTCCACACTTGACATCATCTAAATAATTTTTAATAGAATTATAATTAATTATTGCTGAATTATAGCTCATTTCAGTAACACATTGTGGATTAAAATAAGAATTACTTCCTACACCCAATAAATAACTAGCTAAGGAATATCTTAAATCGTTATCATTACAACTTCCCCTTCCAATCTGTGCAAATGCTAAATAATACTTATTCCTTTCAGTACTATCTTCATGTGCTATTAATTGCTTCATAACTTGATCTGTAGGTCTATACTTTAAGGAAGGAGACCACCAGTTAACCATTACAAAACTTTCATCTGTACCCCCATCAGTAACATCCAATAAAGCATTCCAAACATCTTTTCCACTATTTCCGAAATTATAATAGGTATCATCAACTGTAACAGCCTCAGCAAAATTAGGTAATACGCTATAGCTATTTAATCTACCGTTTAAATAACCCAAAAATTCTAAAACAGCAGCTTGATATTCTTCTAAACTCCTATAACCCTCTAGTTGTTCATTAGTTTCAATATAATTTCCTTGTGGCTGTAGGCTTAAAACATCAAGCCATAAGCCATCGTATCTATAATTATCTAATTCATCTAAAACCTTTCTTGCATAAAACTCCTGCCAGTCAGAATTACCATAATCCATCATATAACAATTATGTGTTCCACCATCATAATTATCTTTAACAAAGTTACCAGTCGTAGTTTTCATAAACCATTCACTCTGAGCCTCATTAAAGCCAGTTATAGACTCATGAACAGCTGTGGGATTATCACATAAAAATGAGGTTTTGTATAATAAGACTTTCAGATCCGGATTAACAAGTTTCATTGCTTCAATATATCTGCCATCAACGTTCTGTATGACTAGGATATCGTATTTTCTAGCTAAGTCCTGAGCAGCATTAACATCAGATATGCCAGAATATACATGAGAATACATTAAAATCTCATTATTTTGTTCACCTGAAATAATAATATCATTTGTAATTTGATTTGAGTAGATTTTAATACTATCCATGTATCCAATAAAAACCTCTTCAGATGGGGCACTTAAATACAAATCACTGGTATAGTCATCGCCAAAATCAACGCTTCCAGATACACTTAACTCTTGTTTTACTCCATTAACATAGATTTTAACACTTTCATTATTATATTCTACCTTAATTTTGTACCATCTTCCAACATTTAGGGTATCATTCCCAATATAGCTCCCCCATGTTTTTCCTGAAACAAATCTGATCTTATTATTTTGATCTAATCTAATATCATATCCCCCACTTCTAGAGGTAATCTTAGAGATTAATTTTTCTACTCTTCCAGATGCTAGTGGTTTAATATAGAATTCCCAAACATAAACCCCATTTTCATCAAAGGTTAAGCTAAGACTATTGGGCACAACTATGGAACTATCTCCCTCACTAAACCAATAGCCTATTCTGTTACTATCATTGATTAAATGTACATTGAATGCCTGACCATCATTAACATAATTTGAAGAATCATAGACATAATCACCTAATTCATTCATATTATAATTTAGAACGTTTGTATCTTCTGCATAAACAAAAGAAGATAATAATAAAAATAAAGTTATTATTACTCCTAACTTATTATAAATCATATTATTTTCAACAACTTAGGCTTTTTATAAATATTTAACCAATAATCATTATTTTTTAAAATAATAAAGAAAAAAAATAGCTCTAAAAGCATATTTCGTTACTCAATCTTGTTATTCCATTACCATCGTCATCAACTGGTGTTATAGCACATACATAACAGCCATTTCGTAATTCATTACCACTTAGTCTCCTTACATCTCTATTATAATTAATTAAGATTTGATCGTCACTTAATATTTTATTATATAATTTAAATTCATCGAAATAGCCCCTGAAGTATTCATCTCCTTGAACTCCAAGTAATGTATCACTTGATATGTCATCAACGAGATTTAAAGCCCCGGATAAGACAAGATCCTGTTTAATCCCATTTAAATAAATATTAACAATTCCTTGATTATAGGTAACTACAATGTAATTCCAACCATCGGTTAACATCTCACTTGTTGTATAACTTCCCCAAGTAGTTGGATTAACAAATTTTATTCTATTGTTTTCATCAATCCTTATTTCATAGCCAGAAACACCAGATACTTCCTTACTAACTAGCTTTTGAACACGTAAAAAATCCATTGTATATAGCCAAAAGCTCCATGTATATGACCCTTCATTATCAAAACTAGTAGTTGCAGTATTTGGAATTGTTGCAAAATCTTGATTTGAATCAAATAATAATGCACCAGAACCATCATAACCATCTGTTGCCAACCATCGTGTAAATAAATTTCTAGTTCCTTTGTTAAGGTACGTAGAATAATCACGTAATAAAAGTCTCAAAGACCTTTCAAATGGCATATTAATTACAGAATCTGAAATACCATTATTTCTAAAATCATAAACATGATAGATACTATCTCCGTCTAAATCAAAGTCTCCTTGAGGAAGACAAACAAGGTCTCCATTTTCTAGGCTTAGAATAGGCTTTCCAGTTTGTGGCGCGCTGTCAGCAAGAACAAAACTACAGAGCAATATAAAAATAAATCCAAACATAAATTTTTTCATTTAAATCATCTCCCTTTATTTTTTAATTAGGATATATTAAAATTTATTTAAATAGAATTAAGATGAAAAATAAATAATTAAAAAATTAATATGTATTATATAGTTTTTAAATTATATAATTGTTACTAATCTTTTCAGTACCATCTAAATACCAATCATTAGGTGTAATTGCACAAGTCCATGTTCCAGAAGCCAACTCTTGCGAGGCTAAAATATTATGTTTCATTTGGTATTCATTAGTTATTTCTTGTTGACTTAATATCCTATTATATATTCTAATGTTGTCTAAGACTGCATGCAATACTTCATCGCTTGCTGCGCTTATGTACATATTACGTGTGTTATCAGAAACAAATGTTGAAGGATAACCATTCCAACCCATACTGAAATCAATTAATGTTTGTTCAACACTATTAATGTATACCTTAATTTGGCCATTGTTGTAGGTTACAACTACATGATACCATTGATCCATTTGTAAGGGATATTGTGCTGTTAAATAATTTGTGTAATCATATCCTGAAACAAATTCTATCATATTTTCACTGCTTAACCTTATGTCATAACCTCCAATATGGGAGCCTTGTTTTGTAATTATTTTTTGATCTCTGTTTAATTCTCCTGGTAATATCCAAAATTCCCATGTATATGTTCCTGCAGAATCAAATGCTAATGAAGGTGAGTTTATAATTTCTATCTCTGCGTTTCCGGCATTAAAGTAATATGCTCCAGACCCATCAGGACCAGCTGTAGTTAGATACTGAAGATTATTAGTAAGACCGTTATTTGTGTAAGTTGAATAATCTTTAGCACTATTTTCGAACTGCATATTTAAAACATTAAGAGATGCTCCATCCCTTCTAAAATCGTAAATATGATATATATCATTTGTTTCAAGATCAAAATCTCCCACAGGAAGACATTTTAAATCACTTCCATCTAAGCTAAGAATTGGTGTTCCTGTTGATGGTGATGTATTTGCTGCCACTAAAATTACGCTAACTATCATGACTAAAATTATAATTAATATTTTTTTCATTATACTGCCTCCTATATTTTGTCACTTTTAAAATACAATGTTAGCATTTAAAAATTCCTATTCTAGAAAAAATATTATAAAAATTAAATGTTAAAAAACTTTATATACCACAAATAACCTAAAACTTAAAAATACCAAGTAAAGGAGGTATTAGAAAAGATGAGGTGGTCAATAAATCAAAATAATCATGATGAGTCTGAGCGAGAACTTGTTTTTGATGATGATGAATTTGAAAGAGACCAAGATTTGATAGATCTAGACGATGATGATCCTTATGATAGTGATAGGGGAATGAGTACACAAGAAGAAGATATAGAAGATGAATATTAGTTACTTTTTTAATCTTATTCTTTTTTTTATTTATTATGCAATATATAATATATCATCTTGAAAAAAAGCTCTATCCATGGGTATTGATAGAATATATACAGATCTCGAAATATGTTGGGAAAAATAATCTTATTTTTATGAATATAAAAAAAGATGAAAAAAATATTCTTAAAAAATTTGGAAAGGTTAACAATAATTTAAAGATTACTAATGCAGTTATCCTTGACCCAAAAGCAAAAAAACATTTAACTATTAAGGATAAAAAATTCTCATATTGCATCTTTGGAGGAATACTTGGTGACAATCCGCCACAGAATAGAACAAAAATCATAACTAAATTACATCCATCTTTTAAAAAAAGAAATTTAGGAAATAAACAAATGTCAATAGATACTGCTGTCCTAACAACAAAACTAATTCTAAACAACAAAAAAATAGAGTTTATAGATGACCCAGAAATTGAACTTGGAATATATGAATCTGTGATTCTTCCATATAGGTATATTAAAAGAAATAATAAGCCAGTAATAGCAAAAGCTTTATTGAAATATTTAAAAAAAAAGGAAGACATATGAAAATAGATTTACATTTACATACAAACAAAGATAAAATGGATCGGATAAAATATTCTCCCTATGAACTTATTGATTTTATGGCTAAAAGAAATTATGGAGTTTTGGCTATAACCCACCACAATCAGATATATTTTAATGAAAATCTTAAAAGATATGCAGAAAAAAAGAAGATTCTTTTAATTTCAGGTATAGAATTTAGGATTAATTCTCATGATATATTAGCCTATAACATTACAGAAGAAGATGTTAAAAAAGTTAAAAAATTAAGAGATGTTAAAAAGATAAAAAGAAAAAATACACTGATTATAGCTGCCCATCCATATTATCCTATTTATGGATTAAAAGAAGAATTAGAAAAAAATATTGATTTGTTTGATGCTATTGAATATTGTCATTGGTATACTAAATATAATAATAAAGGGAATGAAAGAGCTGTTGAAGTTGCTAAAAGATATAATTTGCCTTTAGTTGCTAACTCTGATTGCCATAGGTTTATGCAGGTTGGAACAAACTATACAATTTTAAATTGTGAAAAGAATGTTGATGCTGTGATTAAGGCTATAAAAGAAAATAAGATAAAGATATATACAAAACCATTGTTAATAAGAAAATATATTAATATTTGGTTTTATATAATAATTTCTGTTCTAATAAAGCATTTAAAAAAGATTGTTTCTAATCCTTAACATTTTTATACTATCTCCAACAGGATCAGGGCTTTCATTGATTACAGTGACATTTAACTTATATTTTTTAATTGATTCAAATAATTTCTTAACTTGATGCATATCTGTTAATTTATGACTTTGTTCACCTTTATTAGTAAAATTTATTCCTGAAAAATGTGCATGTATTTTTCCGTTTAGTCTACTATTTATCTCATCAAAATCAATTTTACCTAAGCCTCTAGCATATAAATGGGCATAGTCTATACAATAACTACAACCAGTTTCTTTGTACAATCTTAATATTTCATCCAAATCACCAAAAACATTTATCTTTCCCATTGTTTCAGGAGCTAATTCAACATGCCATTCTTTTTTTTTAATTATTTCTAACATTTCAGAAATAGAACTACTAATAATTTCAAATGTTTTCTTTTTGTTTTCTTTGATATAATAACCAGGATGAAAAACTATTTTTTTTGCGCCTAGATAATGCCCTCTTTCACAACTATCTAAAATTCTTTTCATAGAAGATTTTCTTTTTATAGAATCTTCGGAACCTAAATTAACATAATATGGTGCATGAACACTTAATTCCATTCCTAGTTTTCTAGCCTTTTCTCCGACTTTTTTAGCTAATTCATTATTCATTTTAACACCCCTAACAAATTCAATCTCACAAGCATCTAAACCCTTGTTTTTAATCAAATCTAAACCATTTAAAGAATCCCCGCCTGTACCTGCTGGTCCAATTAAAATTGTCATGAAAGAGAATTAGTTTGTTTCTTAAAAAAAGTATCCATTTAAGCTTTTAATAATAACAACATAATTAAAATACCAAAAATAATTCCAAATAATTGAATAAAAATTTTATTTAAATTATCTTCTTTATTCAATTCTGGAATTAAATCAGAAGAAGCAATGTAGATAAATCCTCCAGCTGTTATAGGCAACAAATAATATCCTAGAGTCTTAAGATCTAAAACTATAACTAATATTACCCCTAAAAAGGCAAATAAAGATGCAACAAAATTATAGAATAAAGCCTTTAATTTTGAAAACCCTGCGAAGATTAAAATACTAAAATCTCCTATTTCTTGTGGGATTTCATGCAAAATAACAGCTAATGTTGTGCTAAACCCCAATGGAATAGAAACTAAAAAACTTCCAGCAATCATTAAACCATCAAAAAAATTATGAAAAATATCTCCAATTAAATTCATAAAACCAACAGGGTGGGGATGATCTTTAGAGGTTTCAAGATGACAATGTCTCCAGCATATAATTTTTTCTAAGATAAAGAAAAATATAATACCCAATAAAACAAATAAAGAGCTAGTTAGAACATCTCCATTATTAATTGCTTTTGGGATTAAATGAATAAAGGCATTTCCTAATAAAGCCCCTGTAGAAAAGGCTATGAAAAAGAATAGTATTTTTTTAACAAAGGATTTATTTAGACTTATAGTAAAAACACCTATTAAGGAGATTAAGCTAACTAGAAAAACACTAGTTAAAGAATATAAGAAGATTTGATTCATAGTAACAGAAAAATAAATTATGATTTAAAGCTTGTTATTATATTAAAATATTAGGATTGTACAGAACAATATTCAAAAGACTTTTAAACTCTAAAAAATTAAAATTCTTATGACAAAATTAGTTGGAGGCCAGGCAGTAATAGAGGGAGTAATGATGCGAAATGAGGATAATATAGCTATTGCTGTTAGAGATCCTAAAAAAGAAATACAAATAAAAAGATTAAAATTACATATTCCTAAAATTAAAATTCCTATTGTTAGAGGAATTATAAATTTAGTTTATATGATGTATATTGGAATAAAATCTTTAAATTATTCCTCTAGTATTGCTTTAGAAGAAGAATCAAAAAAACAAAATCCTTTCTTGTCAATAATAATATTAATAATTGGTTTAGGCTTAGCTATTATTTTGTTTAAATTTTTACCTCTAGGTGCTGCGGAAATAGTTGATAGAAATTTTGAAATAAATAATTATTTTTATAATATAATTGATGGTATAGTAAAAATTATTATATTTATTGGATATATATTACTGATTTCTAGAATAAAAGATGTTCAAAGGGTATTTCAATATCATGGTGCAGAACATATGGCTGTGAACGCCTTTGAACATAATGATCTTGAAAATGTTAAAAACTATTCTATAGTACATAGGAGATGTGGAACTACATTTATCTTTTTAGTATTATTTATTGCAATAATTGTATATATGTTTATCCCTAAATATTATTCTTTTGGATTAAAATTAGGTCTAAGATTGTTATTACTGCCATTAATTGCTGGAATTAGTTACGAGATTTTAAAATTAGCTGGAAAATATGAAAACTGGTTTTTTAATATGTTAATTGTTCCAGGTTTGTTGATTCAGAAGTTAACTACAAAAGAACCAACTGATGATCAGATTGAGGTTGCTGTTAAGGCCTTGAAGGTTGTTATTTAAATAATGTTATTCTTGCACAAAATGCAATTATTATAAAAAAGCAATAATTTTTAAAGATTAGTTGCCTATGCAATATTTAGAATCAGATATTCAAAATATTTTAAAATTAAGTGATAGAACTTCTTCTGCTAAGTCTGAAACATTTGAAAGATTAAGACAGGAAAAAATATGAAGTGGAAATTTCAATGATGACATACGATTCAAAGGTTATCTACAGGTTTTATGATTATTGTTTTGTCCGAACTACATTTGATTTTAACATGTATCATTTACACATGCTATTTTTGTTGCAATAGTAGAGGGACCCCTTCTATGTACACAAGGGCCATCTTTTATAGAAAAACCAATATTTTTCAAATTTTCTCTAACAGTTCTAGCACAAGAATAAGTCGTTAAAATACCACAATTCATCATTACCCTTTCTATCTCTTTAAAAAAACCTAAACTCCATAACTCAGGATTTTTACCAGGAGAAAAAGGATCCAAAAAAATAATATTAAAATAATTTGATGGTAAACTTTTAATGGTTTTCGTTGCATCTCCCAAAATTATTTTTTTATTTTCAAAATCCTGTAATAAAGCCATTTTTTTAATTATATTATAATATTTTAAGGAGGGATTTAAATCTTGAATCTTTTGTAAAACAATATTATCTGCTTCTAAGCCAATAATTTCTACATCCTTGCCAAATATCTCTAGTGCAGCAGCAGAATTATATCCAAGACCAAAACAAATGTCTAATATTCTAGGATTTTTAATATCAAGGCAAGGCTCAACAAATTTTTTAAAAGATTCCTCTATTGCCCCAGATTTTGAATGCATACATTCTGCATAATTCTCATTATAAAATGTTAAAGATCCATCAGATGTTTGTACTTCTTTAAAGTAATCTGTTAATTTAAGCATAATAATAGATAATCAAATAAAAATATAAACTTATTTCTTAATATAAACCACATGGGTTGGATAAGGTATTTCAATTTTAGCATTGTTTAAAGCATCATATAACAAACAATTTGCTTTATCTTTTACCTTCATTCTTTCATCAGGATCTTTAACCCAAAAATAAAGTTTAAAATGTAAGGAAAAATCTCCCATTTCAATAAAACTAACAGATGGTGTTGGTTCTTTTAAGGATTCTGGGATCTCTTTTAAAATGCTTAAAGCAATATCTTTTACTTTTTTATGGGAAGCACCATATGCAACATTAAAAGAAATTACAACTCTAACCTTCAAGTCTGGTTGCATATAATTTTGAATTTTAGTATTAGATAAAACACCATTTGGTATTGTAATTAATTCATTATCAAATGTTTTTATTCTTGTGGTTCTTAATCCTATCTCTTGAATTTGTCCTGTTTCACCCTCTGCGACAATATAGTCTCCAACTTTAAAATTTTTATCTAAGATTAAAGCAATTCCACCAACAATATTCGCTAAATAATCCTTTACAGCAAAACCAATGGCAATACCAGCAATTCCCAAACTAGCTAGCATGGGTGTTATATTTATACTCCATTCTTGTAGAATAACAATAAAAGCCAAAATAAACAGGGTAATTTTAACAAATTTATGAACCATGGGTAATAATTCATCATCAAGCCTAGATTCTGTCTTTTTAGCGAATCTTTTACCCCATAGATCTAATAAAATATTTATAATTAAAATTAAAATATAAGTCCCAATCAGGATTAAAATTGAATTAATTCCATGTTTTAAATAAATATCTGCTTTTTCGTTAAATTCTAAGGATTTTATAATAATTTTTAGACCAATTAAAGATAAGATTAAGATTATTGGTTTTTCTAGTTTTTCAATTAAAATGTCATCAATCTCTGTTTTAGTTCTTTTTATTATCTTTTTTATTATTTTTTTCAATATAAATAAAAATAATTTTATTAGAATCACAACTATTAATAAAATACTTAATGCCTTCAAGTATTTATTTAATTCTATATATGTTAGAATAATCATCAAGATTTCTTTTATCATGGTTTTTCTGAAAGAAAAAAATATTTAAGATTTACGCCGGGACTGGGATTTGAACCCAGATATCCTTGCGGAAACAAGCTTTCCAGGTTCGCATTTTTTGTATCTACAAAAAATCTTGCGCACTACCAGGTTATGCGATCCCGGCACAATTAAGGATAAAAAATAGCTTTTTTAAACCTTTCTAAAATAAATATATAACTACTAAATAGTTTTAAAAAAAATTTTTATATATGATAAATTTATTTTTTTTATAAAACAAAGGATTAATCGGCTGACCAGGAAATGGTCATCGAAGGTTACCACTCATAGGCAACCAGCTTAGTCATGGTGACTGGACTATACCTCATCAAGAATTAGTTGCAAGTGAAGTTCAAACCACGATTGTGAATTATCAATGTTGAAATGAAGTTGAGCTGACTTTTAGATATAGTCATGATTCATGCCGTGTCCAGATTTGTTAAAAAAAGAAGAGTGAAAAATGGTATGTCCAAAATTAATTAAAGGAACTTGTAAGATACTAAGGGTAAAATGTGAAAGACCTTATTTAACCAAAATGATTTTATGGGGTAGATGTCCTACTTTGAAAAAATTAAAATTAACTAAACAACCAGTAATTATAAAAAAGAAAGTTAAAAGAAAAGTAGTAACAAAAAAGAAGGTTTCTAAAAGAAGAAAATAATAATTTTTAAATATTTTATCCGAGAGAATATATAATTGTTCTTGCGGATTAATTTTAGATAGAGATGAAAATGCAGCTAGAAATATACTAAAAAGTGCAAAAAGCACTTTTGGTATACCAAAATCTTCAGAGAAGATTTTTAGTATA
>JAGVZW010000016.1 GCA_018302235.1 Candidatus Woesearchaeota archaeon | reverse complement strand
GGTGCTTAAGCATAGGGAACCCCAACTCGTTACAATTTGTAACGGTTTGAAAATGCCGGCTGAGGATGGTAAATTACGATATACTGACTGTGTTAATACCAAAAATGCTTTTAGGCTTATTCAGTCCATTCCCTCCAAAAAGGCAGAGCCATTTAAGATGTGGTTAGCTCAAGTTGGGAAAGAACGGATTGAAGAGATTGAAAACCCAGAACTTGCTCAGGATAGGGTGAAAGAATATTATGAACTCAAAGGTTACCCCCAAGATTGGATTGATAAAAGGTTAAGAGGCATCGCGATTAGACAGGATTTAACAGATGAATGGAAGTCAAGAGGCGTTCAGGAAGAGAAGGATTTTGCCATTCTTACTAATGAAATTTCCAAGGCAACATTTGGGAAAACAGTTGGTGAATACAAACAGTTTAAGGGATTAAAGAAACAAAATCAAAATCTTCGCGACCACATGAACGATTGGG
The DNA here is from genome assembly GCA_018302235.1 of Candidatus Woesearchaeota archaeon. GTDB lineage: Archaea > Nanobdellota > Nanobdellia > SCGC-AAA011-G17 > GW2011-AR18 > DATDVT01. The sequence continues at coordinate 11,369 of JAGVZW010000016.1, read as the reverse complement.
AGTTGATCCTGTCAATGTTTGGAGAAAAAGCAACTACAGATATTACTATCGCCAAAGATGCCAAGGGGTTTCCTCAGTTAAAACATACTGCCAAAGAAGGCGGTGACATTGCTAAAAATGCTCGAAAAGAACTTGAGCAAAAAATAGGGAAATCAGTAGTCTCTGATGAAAATTATTTGTATTTGATCCAGAAGAAAAAGAAACAGATTAAAGAGAAAAAATAATATGGTGGTCTATAGAACACTCATAGATAAAATGCTCGGTTGTTCTGATATGAAAAGATTTAATTCCTGTGTTTCTGTCATGTTCAGAGTGCTTACTCTTTCCAAATCTTCTTGGCTTATAGTCATTCTTGATTTCTTGTTTCGTAACCGAATTTTGCGAGAATAGAGAGAAAGCAATGATAAATGACATAAAATAAACTGCTGGGACACCAATCAGTATATCCTCCTCGTTGAAGGTAGAGAGTTACTTTGAAATTATGTTCTGCTTTTGCTAAATGGTCCCTTGCTTTTTCAAAATCAGCATTAACTTTGATTAGTCCGCGGTGTTGTTTTCCCTCTTGCAGTTCTCTCTTTACTTTGTTCAAGCACCACTCAACTTTATTCTTTGCGTGACTCATGGTAAATCTCCAAAAATTTTTCTTCTCCTATAATAACTATACCTTTAATGGCATTGAGAAGTGGTTTGTCTTTCTTTTTAATATTTTTAATGATATCATTGGAGGTTTGATACATAGGATGAATTTTTTTAATGTTTATTTCGTTAAGTTCTTTTATCTCTTGTTGAAGTTTAGGGAACCGTTTTTGGTCAGTCATTAAAAGAACATCAATATCGTTGGGATTAGGCTTCTCTAAAACAGAGCCAAAGAGAACTATCACGTCAGCATTTTTTATTTTTCTCAATTCTTCAACCCATCTTTTTATCTAGGGGTTAGCGTGAAGAGATTCTCTGGATAAGATTAATTCTATATAGCGTTTGGCATAAGAGTTCCCGATATTTATTCGATAGATCACTGCTTTGCCTATTTTCTTGGATTTTAAGATTGATTCATTTTCGAGTCGTTTTAATATTTTGAGTGCGCCCATGGCGGTAATGCCTATCACTTTTGCTAGGTTGTTTGCGTTATAATCTACTTCAGGGCTCTTTACAAGCTAGAGTACAATGTTCATTTCTGCTTGAGTGATTTCTCTCATTTAAACTCCTAGTTTAGATATGTAAACTTATAGTATATAAATATTTGTCTCCATTATAGAAAGACGAATTTATATGAAGTTTATAAATAAACCAGTACTTTTAATTTCAAAATGCAAATATTTATTTTTATATTTTAATTGTAGGTATGGACTATGCCAAGCCTAACACTGAACATAGTACAAACTTTGTTGGCTATTGTGGATGAAATAAGAACTATATGCCAAGAGAAATCTTGACTGGAAGCTCTATTAGAATGGAGAGGATGTCATTACAAATTTTCAATATTAAAAATTAATTTAGCTTAAAATGAGCTATAAACCCAATATTTTACCTTTTAAAAAATAAGAAAGCTATTTAAATTACAATATATTTTTTATTATAAAATGAGTGAATATACTGCAAAAAATATAACTATTCTGAAGGGTTTAGAGGCGGTGAGGATACGCCCGAGTATGTATATTGGGGATACTGGAGAGAAGGGTTTACACCATTTAATTTGGGAGTTAATAGATAATGCTTTAGACGAAGCACTTGCTGGTTTTTGTAATAAAATTAATGTAATAATTAATCAAGATGGGTCTGTTACTGTTAAAGATAATGGTAGAGGAATACCAACAGAGATTCATTCAGAAGAAAAAAAAAGTGCTGTTGAAATAGTGTTTACTATGTTGCATGCAGGTGGAAAGTTTGACAAAAATACTTATAAAATTTCAGGGGGATTACATGGTGTTGGGGCTAGTGTTGTTAATGCCCTATCAAAAAGATTGGTTGTTGAGATTAAGCAAAAAGGGATGGTGTTTTATCAAGAATATGAAAGGGGTATACCAAAAGAATCTTTAAAAAGTATAGGAGAAACAAATGAAACTGGTACGTTAGTAACTTTTTGGCCAGATGATAAGATATTTTCTACTTTAGAACTTAAGTATGATATTATTTCAAGTAGATTAAGAGAATTGGCTTTTTTAAACTCAGGATTATGTATTGAATTGCAGGACAATAGAACTGAGAAGGCTGATATTTATTGTTATGAGGGTGGACTAAGAAGTTTTGTTGAATATTTGAACACAAATAAAACACCGCTTCATGAGAGGGTAATTCATTTGAAAAGGGATGGAGATACTGAAATTGAGGTTGCTTTACAATATAATGATGGTTACAATGAAAATATTTTTAGTTTTGTTAATAATATTAATACTCTAGAGGGTGGAACACATTTAATTGGATTTAATACAGCTTTAACAAGAACAATAAACCATTTTTTAAAAAAATTAAATAAGAAGGAAAATGAGTTGTCATTGACTGGAAATGATGTTCATGAGGGTTTGACAGGTGTAATATCAGTTAAATTACTAGAGCCTCAGTTTGAGGGTCAAACTAAAGGAAAGTTAGGAAATTCTGAGATTAAGGGTTTAGTAGATAGTGTTGTCTTTGAGAAATTAACTACTTTTTTTGAAGAGAATCCTTCTGTTATAAAAATTATTGTAGAAAAGTGTATTTCAGCAGCTAAGGCTAGAGAGGCTGCTAGAAAGGCAAGAGAACTGGTTAGAAGAAAGAGTGTCTTAGAGTCAGGGGGTTTACCTGGCAAATTGATAGATTGTCAAGAGAAGGGAGAGAGAACAGAATTATTTTTAGTAGAGGGGGACAGTGCAGCTGGAACTGGTGTTGATGCTAGAGATAGAAAATTTCAAGCCATTTTGCCTTTAAGAGGGAAGATACTAAATGTAGAAAAAGCAAGATTAGATAAGATTTTTAAGAGTGAGCAGATAACAAATTTAGTTACAGCTATTGGGACTAGTGTTTCTGATGAATTCAATATTGATAAGTTAAGATATGGTAAAATTGTTATACTTACTGACGCGGATTCTGATGGAAATCATATTTCTTGTTTATTATTAACCTTTTTTTACAGACATATGAGGCCATTAATAGAAAATAGACATATTTATGTTGCTCAACCACCTTTGTTTAAGGTAATTAAGAATAAAAAAACTCATTATATTAGAGATGAATCTCAATTGAATATTATTCTAAAAGAATTAGGTGAGAATGTTGTAATTCAAAGATTTAAGGGATTGGGGGAGATGGATGCCAGTGAATTATATGAGACTGTGATGGATGTAAATAATAGAATATTAAAGAAGGTATCTATCGATGATGCTATTGAGGCTGATAGAATGTTTACTATATTGATGGGAGAGGAAGTGGAACCAAGAAAGGAATTTATTATGGAGAATGCTAAATTAGTAAAAAATTTGGATGTATAAAATGGTTGAGGAGATTAAAGAACGATTAATACAAGAGGAATTGAAAGAAGCATATCTAGATTATTCTATGAGTGTTATAGTTTCTAGGGCCTTGCCAGATGTTAGAGATGGCTTAAAACCAGTTCATAGGAGAATTTTATATAGTATGTATTCTATGGGTTTAGAATTTAATAAAAATTTTGTTAAATCTGCAAGAATTGTTGGAGAAACTTTTAAATATCACCCACATGGTGATGCAGCAATTTATGATTCTTTAGTTAGGATGGCACAGCCATTTTCTTTAAGATATCCTTTAGTACACGGACATGGAAATTTTGGTTCTACTGAATTCAAGGCAGCACATATGAGATATACTGAGGCCAAGATGTCGAGGCTTACATCAGAATTATTAGCAGATATACAAAAGGATACTGTAGACTTTATACAGAATTTTGATGGAACATTAGAAGAACCAGGGGTTTTACCCTCAAAGATCCCTAATCTTTTGTTAAATGGCTCTACTGGGATTGCTGTAGGAATGGCTACGAATATTCCACCACATAATTTAGGAGAACTAAGTGATGCTATAGTTTATTTTATTGATAATCAAGAATCTGACTATAAGGCTTTAATGGAATTTATTAAAGGACCTGATTTCCCTACTGGAGGGATAATTTGCGGCAATATAGGAATAAAAAATGCTTACAAACTTGGAAAAGGAAAAATTTTAGTTAGAGCAAAATGTGAAATTGAGAATGAAAAGATTATTATCACAGAGATTCCATATATGATAAATAAATCCCTACTAATTGAGAATATTGCAGAATTAGTTAGGGATAAAATAGTTGAAGGAATAAAGGACATTAGGGATGAATCAGATCGAAGTGGAATGAGGATTGTTATTTTTGTTAAAAAAGATTTCAATCCTGAGATTGTTTTAAATCAATTATATAAACGTACGTCATTACAAGTTACTTTTGGAATTAATAATATTGTTTTAGTAGATAATAAGCCGAAGATATTGGGTTTAATAGATTTAATAAAATATTTTGTTGAACATAGAAAAAACGTAGTTACTAGAAAAACAAGATTTGATTTAAGAAAAGCAGAAGAAAGAGCGCATATATTAGAAGGATTAATAATAGCATTAAATGATATTGATGAGATCGTAACTTTAATTAAAAAGAGTAATGATGTTGATTCTGCTAAAAACAGTTTAATAGAAAAATATAACTTAACGGAGATACAATCTAAAGCAATTTTAGATATGAGATTGCAAAGATTAACATCATTAGAACAAAATAAACTAAGATTAGAATTAGAGGATTTGAGGGTGTTAATTTTAGATTTGAGGGATATTTTAGCTAATCCTAAGCGAATATTAGATATTATTAAAAATGAATTAATTGAGTTAAAAGAAAAATATAGTGATTTAAGAAGAACTAAGATAGAAGAAAATTTTGAAGAATTAGAAACAGAGGATTTAATTGAAAGTGGTAGTGTTATAATTACAGTAACTAATTCTGGTTATGTTAAAAGGGTTCCAGTAGATACTTACAGAACGCAAGGAAGGGGTGGAAAGGGTATAATTGGAACTGGTAAAAAAGAGGATGATTATGTTAAGGACTTATTTATTTGTGATACACATGATTATTTGATGTTTTTTACAAATACGGGAAGGGTTCATTGGTTAAAGGCCTATAGAATTCCAGAAGGCACTAGATATGCTAAAGGTACAGCTATAGTTAATTTAATTGAATTAAAGGATGAGAAGATTAATGCTATAAAGGCAGTTAGTGGATTTAAAGAGGGATTATTTTTAGTGATGGGTACAAAAAATGGTGGAATTAAAAAAACCAGATTATCAGAATATGCTCATCCGAGAAGGGGTGGAATTATTGGAATAAATTTAAAAGAAAACGATGAATTAGTAGATGTTTTAATTACTGATGGTTCTCAAGAGTTAATTATTGCAACTGAGGATGGAAGGGCTGTAAGATTTAATGAACAAGATGTTTCTGTAGTTGGAAGAAACTCTCAAGGTGTTAGAGGGATTAAGGTTAGGGGAAGTAAGGTAGTTGGTTTGTGTGTGTCTGATGATTTATACTTATTAACAATTACAGAAAATGGATATGGTAAAAGAAGTAAAATTGGAGATTATAGGTTAATTAATAGGGGTGGGTCTGGTGTATTGAATATTAAAATTACACCAAAAAATGGAAGGGTTGTTGGAATTAAAGTTGTGAATAATAATAATGATATAATTTTAATTACAAAAGAGGGTGTTGTAATCAGAATAAATGTTTCTTCAATCTCTGTAGTTGGAAGAAACTCTCAGGGTGTTAGAATAATTAAAATTAATGAAGATGACAAAGTAAGTAGTATTGGAACTGTTGTAAATGAAGAAGAAGAAGAAAAAATTATTGAAGAAAGAGTAATAGAAGAGAATAAGGTTATTAATGAGGGTGGTAAGATTATTACTAAGGAAAAAAATATTTTAGATGAATATAATATAATAGATTTAGAATGATTAATTAATTATTCCAGCACCAATTAATCTCCACCTAGATTCAATCATTCTTGAAATTGCTACATTGGCGCCCTTTTCAGCACAGACAGGTCTTTTCAAATTTATTGTAAATGTTTTTTTATCTGTGTTTATAACTGTACCTGCTGTTGTAGCAGTATGTACATTTAACATTAAAAGCTCTCCCTTTTTTATTGGTTGTACGCTTAAATTATCTTTTGAACCAACAATATTTGTTAATAATTTTGGGGTTAATTTTAGTTCATTCCAAGTAGGTAATGTTTTTTCAGGCAAGCAAATAATATTTCCTGTTAACTGATCTGATTTTACAATAGATGGATCTAATTGTGTTTGTATTGCTATTGAACCACCAGGATAGGCTTCGTTTGTAGATTCATTAAATGCCCAAATATCTGTTATTTTAGTAGTAATATGAATCCATCTTACTGTATTTTTTTCTATTATTTTTCTACCAGGACTAATTGTAATCTTTTCTCCTTTTTTTAAAATGCCTTGTTTTATAGAGCCACCAAGAACCCCTCCAACTAAATTCTTTATTTCTGTTCCAGGTTTATTCACATCAAATGACCTAGCAATAAAAAATATTGGATCTTTTGTTAAGTTTCTTTTTACTGTTGGAATGTGCTTTTCTATGGCTTCTATAATAAGGTTTATATTTACGTTGTATTGCGCTGAAATTGGTATTATGGGTGCGTTCTCTGCAATGGTTCCTTTTATAAAAGATTTTATTTCATTGTAATTCTCTATAGCTTGCTCTTTTGTGACTAGATCTATTTTATTTTGAAGTATTATTATATTTAGGATATTACTTATCTCTAATGCTTTAAGATGTTCTTTTGTTTGTGGTTGTGGACATTTTTCATTTGCTGCTATTAAAAGCAATGCTCCGTCCATTATTGCTGCACCAGAAAGCATAGTAGCCATTAGGGTCTCATGTCCTGGGGCATCTACAAAGGATATATTTCTCTTTAATTTACAATCTTTACATTCTTTTTTTGTAGTTATGTTATGTTTGTTACAATAATAAATAGATATATCAGCGTATCCTAATCTAATTGTTATTCCCCTTTTTTTTTCTTCAGAATGTGTATCAGACCACTTTCCGGAAAGTTTTTCTAGGATTGTTGTTTTTCCGTGATCTACATGTCCAATTAAGCCTATACTAACCCCTGGCTGTCTTGATATTATCATTTTATTGAGTGAATATTCATAATATTTAAATATTTGCTATTTATGAGATTTCAATCTGAGGTGTTTATGAAGATTAAGGTTTTAGATAAAAATAATATTTTTGATGTTGATTACTGTGATAATTTACTCTCGCAGATTAGGGGATGGATGTTTAGAATCAATTATAAAAAAGATGGGTTACTCTTTGATTTTAAAAGGGTAAAAAGGGTTGATTTGCATACATTATTTGTTTTTGACAGATTAGATTTTGTGTGGGTTGATTCAGAAAGAAAGGTTATTGAAATAAAAAAAAATGTTGATAATTTTAAATTCAGACTAAAAGGGATTGAAGCAAGATACTTATTAGAATTAAAGAGTTCTAAGGATCTAGAACAAAACGATACTCTTTTGTTTTAATATAAAATAACTTTATATATAACTTTTAATTTTTTATTATATGTTAGAGATTCGTTTTCATGGAAGAGGGGGGCAAGGTGCAAAGACAGCAGCTATGATGTTAGCTGAAGCTGCGTATGAAGATGGTAAATATGTGCAAGCCTTTCCAGAATATGGGGCTGCTCGAGAGGGTGCACCGGTGCAGATATATGTTAGAATATCTGAGATACCTATAAGAATACATTATAATATAAAAAAACCAGATATTGTTGTTGTATTAGACGATTCATTATTAAAATCAGTTAATGTTTGTGATGGGTTGAAAAATATTTTACTTATTAATTCTACAGCTAAATGTTTAGATATAAGGAAAAAGTATAATTTTCAGGGGGATATTTATGTTATTGATGCAACTAAAATAGCTTTGATTGAAATTAATATGAATAAACCTAATACAGCTATGCTTGGGGCTGTTGCAAGATTATCTGATTTAAAAGTTGAGATTATAGAAAAATATATTTGGAAGTATTTTGAAAATAAATTGGAGAAAGATTTAATTATGAAGAATGTTAATGCTATGAGGGTTGCTTATGAACAGGTGAAGGAATGCAGAATTTAAAAAAATGGAAGGAATTAGAGGATGCTGGAAATATTTTAGATAAAGGAAATAATGAAGAAAATGATGTTAGTGGTTGGAGGTCATTTAGACCCATACATATTAGAGAAAAATGTATTGATTGTATGATATGTTGGAGTGTCTGTCCTGATAATGCAGTTATTTCAGGGGATGGAAAATTTATAAAATTTGATTATACTAAATGTAAGGGTTGTTTAATCTGCTTAAATGAATGCCCAGTTAATGCAATTAGGAGTGAAAAAGAAAAATGATTAAAAGGGTGATTACTGGTAATGAGGCAGTTGCTTATGCAATGAAACAAATAGATCCAGAGGTTGTTGCAGCCTATCCAATTACTCCTCAAACTCAAATAATAGAGAAATATGCAGAATATTATGCTAAAGGAGAGGTTTCTGGGGAATTAATAGATGTAGAATCAGAACATTCTGCTATGAGTGCTGTTGTGGGAGCAGCAGGAGCAGGTGTAAGGGCTATGACGGCAACATCATCACAAGGGTTAGCTTTAATGCTTGAAATTGTTTATATTGCTGCAGCTATGAGACTGCCAATCTTGATGCCTGTTGTAAATAGAGCTTTAAGTGGTCCAATAAATATACATTGTGATCACTCAGATACAATGATGGCTGCTAATTCAGGATGGCTACAATTTTATTCTGAAAATAATCAAGATGTTTATGATAATTGTTTTATTGCGTTGAAGGTCGCTGAAAGGGTAAATTTACCGGTTATGGTTTGTCAAGATGGTTTTATTACAAGCCACTCTATTGAAGATATTAGTCTCTATAAAGATAATGTAATTAAAAAATTTATAGGTGAATATAAGCCAAAATATAATTTATTAAAAAAGGAGATTACAATGGGTCCATTTGATATGTTTGATTATTATTTTGAACATAAAAGAAAACAAGCACAAGCTATGTTTGATTCAGTTAAGGTTATTGAAAGTACATTTAAGGAATTTTCTTTGATTTCAGGTAGAAGATATGATTTTTTTGAGGAGTATAAACTGAAGGATGCAGAAAAGGTGATAGTTATGATTGGTTCAACTTATGGGAGTGCAAGGGATGTTGTTGATTCTTTGCGTAATAATGGAGAACTGGTTGGTATCCTAGGAATAAGGGTTTTTAGGCCATTCAATTTTAAATTATTAAAGAAAAAATTAGAAAAAATTAGAAATATAGCTGTTATGGAGCGTTATGATCCTTTAAGTGGTTTTGGTGGCATATTATTTAATGAGATTAGAAGTAGTTTATCTAGAAATGATATTGTTGAATATATTTATGGTTTAGGTGGAAGGGACGTTGATGATTCTCAAATTTTAAAGGTATTTAAAGAGATGAATAATGGTAAAGAATTAATTAGATATGTTGGAGTTAGAGAATGAATCTTAAAGAACTGAGCAATAGAAAGGCAAGATTTACTGGGGGGCATACATTATGTCCTGGATGTGGAGAAGGTATAATAGTTAGAGCAGTTTTACAAGCTATTAATCAACAGGTGGTTGTAGGATGTGCTACATCATGTTTAGAGGTTTCTACTTCAAAATTTCCTCAAACTTCTTGGAAATGTAGTTTTATTCATAATGCTTTTGAGAATGTTAGCGCTACAATGTCTGGGGTTGAGACTGCTTATAGGGTTTTGAAAAGAAAAAATAAAATAAAAGATGATATTAAATTTGTTGCTTTTGCCGGTGATGGGGGCTTATGTGATATTGGTCTGCAGAGTTTTTCTGGTGCATTAGAAAGGGGACATAATGTTTTATTTATTTGTTTAGATAATGAGGCCTATCAGAATACTGGAATTCAAAGAAGTTCTGCTACTCCATATGGTGCTTGGACAAGTACAACTCAAATTGGAGAAAAGCACAAGGGAAAGGAACAATTTAAAAAGGATATTGTTAAAATAGCTGTTGCACATGAAATTCCTTATGTTGCACAAGCATCACCATCAAATTATTTAGATTTAGTTAAGAAGGTTTCAACAGCTGTTTCAATTAATGGTCCGAGTTTCATTAATATTTTAAGTCCGTGTGTTCCTGGCTGGAGATATCTGCAAATGGAATCTATACATGTTTGTAGAAGAGCAGTTGATAGTTGTTTTTGGCCGTTATACGAGGTTTTTGTTGAGAATGGTGTTGAAAAATGGAAATTGAATTATGATCCAAAGGATAAAAAAGAACCGGTTATTAATTTTTTAAGAATGCAAGGAAGGTTTAAACATTTGTGGAATGATAATAAAGATATTGTTGATAAGATACAAGCTAACATTGATCGTAAATGGGAAGAATTAAAAAAGAGATGTAGTGTTTAATTTTGTGATAAATAGGTTTATATCTACTTATAAAAGAAGAGAGAAAATTACATATTAAAGGTACATTGTAACATATGCGGGAGTTATTGGACTCAAATTTATTTCTTTTTTTGGTTCAATAAAACTAATATCTTTTAATTAAAAAAAGATTATTATTTGCAATTTATTTCAGATTTAAAAAAGTAAAATTTCTTGCGAAGTTAGTTTAAATCTCATGACAAGTTTGTTTCTGGCTTAAATTTCCAAACCAAATAAGAAAAATATGGTATCCTAAATATTACTTCTGATACTACTTGATCTGATGAAATATTTATCTCTTCTTTTAAAAAACCAAAATTTCCATCTCCTTTTGTACTTAATGTACTATCTTTCCATATATATATTACTCTGTGGACAAGGAATCTATCATTAGACTCAAATACAATTATATCACCTTCTTTAATCCTCTTTGAGTTTTTATGTGCTATAAAACCATCCTTATTTGTAAATCCATTTGAAAATGGAAAAGATTTGAATTCTTCTTTTGAAATATCAAAGAAAGAAAAAAGTTTTCCTTGTTCATCCCAGTATTCATCAAAAGAAAGGTTATTATGGAACATACTATTTGATGATTGGGAAACTATCCCTAAAGTTAAATACAAGATATCTTCAACAATAATTAATAAAAAAATACCAATCAATATTCCAAAAAGAAGTTGAAAAGCTACACCCCTCGCAGTACGATTATTTTTTAGCAAATTGATAAATTTAGATTTAGTCATAATAAATTAAAAAAGAATAATATTTAAAAAGATATATTATTTTAATAATATATGAACAAAAGAGGTCAAATATTTATTACTATAGCAATTATTGTTATTATATTTGT
>JAGVZW010000015.1 GCA_018302235.1 Candidatus Woesearchaeota archaeon | reverse complement strand
ACGGTGTACTCAATTAATTTCTTTACCTAGAAAATGGATTATAAATAATAATGTTAAGAAAGGAACGGAATTAGATGTTGATGAAGAAGATAATAAAATGTACTCAAACAACATCAGTAATTTAATAAAAAACTATTCTTCAGGTATAATATTTATTTCAAAGATTCTATAATCAGGATTGTTTATTGTGTACAGAATTACCACAACCTAAATATAATAAACTAGCTAAACCAGCTCCATAGATTGAATTTCTTGACCATTTATTCATTACTCACAAGTAATATCTTTACTATTTAAATGTTTCTATGTCAGCCTTAGAAATGGTCTACCTTAGTTTCACTTGATAGGACTAAGCTTACATAAGTCCTATTTCCGCTAGGAATGTAGGACAACTCCATCTAAGTTATTGAGATTTTGAGCATTCCAATAGCTCTGTTAAATTTAATTCTAATGCTGCCACCGGATAATTCAAATCAAAATTAATTAAAACCTGTGGATGAATCTCCCCAATATAAGCAACCTCTTTATTAGCCACACAAACCCTTCCGACTCTCCCCTCTATAAAAGAACTATGTTTAGTTTCCTTTATAACATAACTCAAATCCAAAGCATCCATTAAAGAATCTAAAATTTGTTTTATCATAGTAAAATTCGCCTTCTCATGACATAAGGTTACTGCTAATCTCAATACATCCCTTGATTTAACCTCAGAATCCTCATCATATTTTATAGCATAATTTATTTCAAAAATATCTTGAGGATATTCCCTATTCCTATTGTTATGTAAGGCCCTTAATAAATCTGGTATTAACCACACCCTAACCATATTAATTGTTTTTTCAGTACTCTCTTTCAAAGACAAATGCTGAAATTCTTTAATATTCATCCATTCAAATTGATTCACTTTCGAGGTTAAGATCAATGTAAAAACCTCAGATAATCCTTGACCAATCAAAATATCCCTCAAGTCACCACTTAAACCAGTTTCTCTTTCAGTTTCACCAACAGTTGCTACCAATGGATATCTTGGCTCAAAATTATTAAAACCATAAGCCCTAGCTATATCATCTATAATATCCACATCATGCCATAAATCTACCCTAAAAGCCGGTGCTTCTAATACAATCTTATTTTTATCAAAAGAAATAACATTATACATCATTCGTTCTAATAATTCCTTAAAATTTTTTGGACAAACACCAAGCAAACCTTCTATATCCTTAAACCTTAAATTTCTCTTCTCTGGTTTTAAATCTGGACTAATCAATCTACCCCAATCATATTTAACTTCAACAGAATAAATCTCTCCACCCATATCAGCAAACATCACAGCGAATATATTAATCAATTCCTTCAATGGTTTTAATTCCAAACCACTACATTCAATAAAAATATCTCTTGTTTTTTCTGTAACCCTTCCCAATTTGTGTGAATTTATTATTGGAGGCATTGACAAGATTTGATTATTAGCATCCTTAAAAATAGGATATTTTTTTTCACCACTCAACAAATAAGCATATTCTTTATATTTTTTTAATATATCATAACCATTCAATTCAAGATTAGATTCCAAAGGCCTAAAAAATATCTTTGCAGGATCTTCTGCTAAATATTTAATTGGTGATTTAATATCCTCAAATGGATAAATCCCAATTGCTGCCCGTTTTCTATTCCTTCCATAAGTTGTATGTAATTTTTCTTGAATCCATATCATCTCTTTAATAGTATCATCATTAAATCTCAGATTTTTAACCAAAACACAAGCTGTATATGGCCTTACCTTAAAAACAGATGATTCTACTATAACCATTAAGTTAGATTTTTTAACCCTATAATTAGGCAAACCCTTTTTTATTCCTAAATAAGCCCTTAATGATCTTGCTAATCCCTGAGGTGAAAGCATATCTATTCTATCTGGAGTTATATCAACCTTTAAATCATCAGCCTCATATTCTAATTCCATACCCATTTCAAAGAGTTGAAATTCTAATTCCTTAAGAGAAATATCTTTTCCAAGTAGGTCTTTCAATCTTGAATATTTCAGATCAAGTGTTACCATTTTAATTTATATGATTTTATTCTTTGAAAATCACAAGTTGCCCCCAAAATATTTCTAATATCTGTCTCTCTATGTAAAAGCATTGCTAATCTTTCAACGCCCAAACCCCAAGCAATCACAGGTACTTTTATACCAAAAGGTTCTAAAGATTCTGGTCTAAATATTCCAGAATTTATTAATTCCACCCAACTATCTAATTCTTCAAAATAACCAATAGCCTCCATTGAAGATTCAGTATATGGATTGTAAGTAGGCTTAAACCTTATTTTATGCACCCCCATCAAAGAATAAAATTTTTTTATAGCCCCCTGTAAATCCCTTAATGTCAAATCTTCATTCATAATAAAACCCTCACACTGATGAAACTCTGGTAAATGTGTTGCATCAATAGCCTCATTCCTAAAAATTCTTCCAATATAAAAATATTTTGCAGGTGGCTGAATCTTTTTCTCCCAAAAATATCTAAAAGTTGTAGCAGTAGTATGTGTCCTTAAGATTAAATCCTTCGCTAATTCCTGATTCCACTTATAACCATATCCACTTGATCCTGTTTTTCCACCAGATTCATGCATAACACCCACACGTTTAGCTAATCCTTCTGGAATCTTTCCCTTATGTGGTAGATAAAATGTATCTTGAAGATCCCTTGATGGGTGATCTTGAGGAATCCACATCGAATCCCAGCACCAAAAAGTAGTTTCTACTAAAGGCCCTTTCATTTCCTTAAAACCCATCTTCAAAAAAACATCTCTTATTTTATTAATAGTATATGTCAATGGATGTATTCTTCCTATATTAATCTTGGGAACATCAGTTTTGACATCATAATGTCTAAATTCTTTTTTTTTCCAAATTTGTGACTTTAATAATTCAGGGGTTAATGTCTCTAGCAAATCTTCATCTAGACTAAATTCTTGCAATCTCTTTCCTTTTTCAGTTATCTTAGCAAAAACATTCTTCTCTCTCTCAATCTTAATTAAATTTTTTCTTATCTTTAAATTAGTAAATAAATATCCCTGCTCTTCATTTAATCTATTTAATTTCAAAGGTAAAGATCTTAAAAATCCTTGCTCCGGTAGTTCCCTGCTTAACCACTTCTTTCCCTCATTACTTAATAAATACATCTTATCTTTAGTTATCTCTATCGCCATTTTTTTTTTTAAAATACCAATACATGCATTTATTTCATCCATAGATAGATTAGTCTCAGAAGCAATCTGTTGTAAGGTTAAGACCTTATTATTTATTGCCTGTATAAATCTTTGCTCAGGTAAACCATCATTAAGATACTTTTTTCCATTTAAATCTAAAACAATTAACTCTTCTTCCTTAGTCTCTAAAGAAACAATATCCTTATTTTTAAGCCATTGCAACGCGCGCATTATCTCTACTTCTTTTAAATCTGTTTGTTTTTTTATTTCATTTAAACTTATATAACTTGAAATCTTTGGTAAAACCCTTCTCTCTAAAGGATGTAATGTTTTAATTATATCTTTCATTCCCTTTCTAAAAAGAACAATTTGTTTTTAAAACTTTTCTTACCTAAACAGAAACCTCAAATATAATTAACATCTATTCAACAAAAAATACTAATTAAACCCTATTAATTATAACCTCTTTTCCTGTATTCTCTAAAACAAATTCTATCTTTGATTTTCTTATATCAAAACAAATAGGATTTTCATACGGCAACAAATGTTCAACTAATTGTGGTTCTTCATCAACACATTTATCATCTGAAACAAAGAAAACATTATTCATGGATTGATCTAATTCTATAATCTCTTTAATCTCATTATTAGTAATCTTGTTCGCATTATAAGATTTAGTTCTATCAAAAAAACAGATCTCATCATATTCACTAGGAACATTTAATTCTATTTTTTTATTACTCCCCTTGCTTAATAGATAAACCTCCCTTACTTCATCCTCAAAATCTTGATTAAATTTTACAACATCAACTCCCTTCCCAAAACACCATGTTTTATTTATCATATCAAATCCAAAATAAATTATTACCCCTAAAACAACCATAGCAAAAATCCAAATAAAAATTTGCGTTGATATTCCCTTTTTCATAATCTCATTTATAGCATATTCTTTAAAAATATATCGAAATATAACCTGTCAACTACCTAACCAATGAATTGGTTGGCTTGTAACTCTCATGTGAGGCTACTATTGGCTGGTTGACATACAGCCTGTTAAACTCAGATATACCAAGATTAACGATATTTTTACTTGCATTTAAATCAGAGTGTAATTCATAACCACATTTCTTACATTTGAATATACTTCCATTTCTATTGGCTTTTTCTATATAACTACATTTAGAACACATCTGACTTGTATGTTTAGGATTAACTTTTATTAACAATTTTCCTAAATATTCTAAATTATATTGTAGATATGTTTCAAACTGCTTAAAACTCCAATTTCCAAGTTTTTTATTAAATTTTTTTCCTTTTTTTGAATTGTTTATTTTCTTCAAATCTTCAAGAACAAATACTTTAAAATCACTATTTGCAATTTCTTTACTCAAACAGTGATTTGTATCAGAGACAAACCGTCTTTCCTTTCCAGCTATTCTTTTTAATTTTCTTAGAGCTGATTTTGTGCCTTTGCTCTGCAATACTTTCTTTTTGTATTGATACTTGCCTTTTATCTCTTTTAAATGTAAACTCTTAAAGAATTGTTTATTACTTCCTACTACTATATTTTTAATGCCTCTATCCATACCTATGAAATCTGTGATTTTAAAATTATTTATATTAATATTGGGACTTTCTTTTTCTAAAACCAAATTTAAATATAAGTTCTTATTTTTAAAAAGCAATGTTCCTGCTATTGGTGACCAATCTTTATATTTTATAATCATAGGATTATCCTCAAAGCTTATTTTTTTTCTGCCATAAATAGAAGAGATAGATATCAAATTATGTTCTAAATTTACTCTTAAATTGCGTTTATCTAGTCTCATTGCTGAGTATTCTTTGCCTTTAATTTTGTTCTTTTTAATGTTTCAGAAGCGACGTCTCTTGCTGTCTGAATTATTGCTGAGGGCATATGAGGGTATAATTTTCTAAGTTTTTTATATGTCCATTTATGAAGTTTATTCTTATTATATGATTTTTTATTTAAACCAAAATCACAAAGATATTGCTTTACTTTAGAATATTCTTGGATAGTTTCAATTAAATCATTATTTTCTTTTAGCTTAATTTTAACTGTTCTCTTCATAATAACTCAGGAAATACATATAAGTTTGTGTACTTTATTATATTAAAAACTATATGGTTGAAAAATTTAATGTAAAACCAATTAAATTAGAGAAAGGAAATTCATGTGTTTATAATATTAATTATTATATTGTTTTTTTGTCCTAAGTATAAAAAGAAAGTTTTAGAAAAAGAAATCAAAGAAGATTTAGAACTTATTTTTAAGGCTGTTATTGAATCAAATAATTGGATACTTATTGAAATGCAGATTATGTCAGACCATATTCATATATTTGTTTCTGCTCATCCTAAAACATCACCATTAGAATTAATTAAAAAATTAAAAGGTATTAGTGCAAGGTTATTATTTAAGAAATATCCTCAATTTCAGAAAAAGGAATTTTGTGGAAAACATTTATGGGGTGGAGGTTATTATATAGGTACTGCTGGGATAGTTACTGCCGAAAGCATACAAAAATATATTCAAGCAAATACTATGGCAAATTCATCCGATATTTGAAAATATCAGTTTTCTTTGCCTAAAATATAAATAAGCAAAGTAACATAGAACTCTCTATATTTTATAAACTAATAATTTGATAGTGTATTCTAAGAAAAATTATTTACCTATAACTTTTTTGACGTTTAGCTCTAGCCCGAGAGTCATTAGGTTTTCTTTGTTCTTTCATACGTATATCTGCTATCATTAATTGCCTATCATAATCTAAAAATGTTTTTTTTAATTTTTTATTATAGTTAGCTAATGCTCTAGCTATAGCCAAACGAGATGCCTCTGTTTGGCCTTGACAACCACCACCAGAAACATTTACACTTATATTAACCTCTTTTATTGTATCACCAGCTAACAATATTGGTTCTAAAATTCTTGCTTGAGATAACTCTGAAGCCAAATTGTTTATTACTTTATGATTTATCGTAACCTTACCATTGCCTGGACTCAATGTTGCCCTAGCAATTGCACATTTTCTTTTACCTATAGTTTGTATTGTTTTCTTTTGATTCATATTTTAGCACCCAATTTTCTTGATATTTTTATTAATTCCTGTTGATTTAATGTTTTTAATCTATTAAAGGAATTCTCTATCTTTTCTATCTTTTTATCTTTTATATTATCAGGAACACCCATATAACATTTCACCCTCTTTAATGCCTTTCTACCATGTTCTTTATCGTATGGCAACATCCCTCGGATAGCCCGTCTAAGAATTCTATCTGGGGTTTTTGGAAAATAAGGACCATGGTGCGGATCCCCTCTATTTTTTCTTTGTATATATCTTTTTTCATTGAATTTTTTAGGACCTGAGATTATTATTTTCTCACAGTTAATTATAATTATCTCTTCCCCTAAAAGCGCCTTTTTTGCTACAATAGATGCTGTCCTTCCTAAAATGTGATTTGTTGCGTCTATTATCATTTTATTATTCTAATACCCTTTCCATTAGGATTTTTTTCTAACAATTCCTTAATATCTATTGCTTTACCCCTTTTATTTATCTTTTCTCTAGCTTTTTTTGAAAACTGAAATGCAGATATTGTTATTTTTTTTGTTAATTCTCCTTCTGATAAAACCTTCGTTGGAACTACAGCAATCTCTTTTTCATTTGTATACATATTTATTTTATCTATATTCACTGGTTTTTTTCTCCTATTTGACTTCTCTAACTCCAATCTAATTCTTTTCCAAAATTTAGATTTATTTTTTCTCATTAATATAATAAGTTCCTTTAATGATTCATTAGATGGTCCTGTTTTTTTCATTTTTTAATTAAATTATCAAGCTCTAACAATTTTTCATTTATAATATTTATTGCTTCCTTTAATATTTCCTTTGGTTTTAATTGACCCCAGCTTTCTATAGTAAAAATAAATTCTTTTTCACTAGCAAAAACACTTATTTTATTTTCTGATAATTCTGCGCATTTTTGACATATTATGCAGTCATATAGATTCTTAACCCTTAATTTTTTATCTTCTATCTGAAACACATTAGTAGGACAAGACTCTTCTATAATCTTTATATTTTTTGGATTTTCTATCTTTATTTTAGGCAGGCCTTTATAATAAATATGTGCTGGAGTATATTTAGAATGCTCCTTTCCATTGCCAAGGGTTATAATACCCTCTAATTCTAATTCTTGATTATCTATAAGTTTAACTATAGGTGTTTTCAGTTGAACTGGTTTTATAGCTGGATCCTGAATAACTATATCCTCAGCATAAACCATCTTTGGTCCAATTGTTTTTATATAAAAACCCAGCTGACATTTTGCACATCCACTCCCCTTACAAGAGCATTTTTCAGGAAGTTCATATGTTTTTAAATCAGTAACTAGAGGAATTAAACCAAGCCTATGCGCAATAATTTCATCAAATAAATTAGAATTGTTTTTTTTAATAGACACAGATTTTATTGCTAATGTTGGCACATCAGTAAGAATTATCCTTCTAAGTGTATTAATAAACTCATGATCCGTATCTTTTATTAAAATAACTAATTTTTCTTTAGTCTCATTTAATTTCTTAATTTCCATAACTATACCCTTCTTCCCCTCTTTCCCCCCTTTTTTCTGCAACCATCATGGGGAATTGGTGTTGTTTCTTCTATAACCCCTATCTTAAAACCAGCCCTTGAAAATGATCTTACAGTTGCATTTGCCCCAGGCCCAACACTAGTTGGTCCATTCTGTCCCCCTGGTGCCCTTATTTTAATATGTAAAGCATTAATACCCTTTTCCTTTGTTTGTTCCGCAACAATCTTTGTTGCTGACATAGCTGCAGTAGGCGAAGATTCAAGTCTATGTGCCTTAACAACCATTCCTCCGGATGCCTTTGCTATTGTCTCTGTACCTGTTAAATCTGTAACATGAATTATTGTGTTATTATATGATGAATATATATGCGCAATACCCCACCTATCCATCTGTTGTGGCTTTTTTTCTAATTTATTCATTCTTTACCTCTTCAATTTGTTTATCCTTCTTAAGCTTAATAATCTCTGGATGCTCTTCATTATTATAACTCGAATTTTCTGCATATGAAACCATTGGTTCTTCATCCACTGACAGCAGATATGAAGGAATCGTTATTTTTTTATTATTTATTGCTATATGCCCGTGTGTTGTTAACTGTCTAGCTTGTTTAATTGTGTTGGCTAAACCCTTTTTAAATACAATTGTTTGTAATCTCCTTTCAAGTATATTTGTAATACTTAAATCCAAAACATCTTCAAGCTGTGAATTAGGTTTTAAAACACCAATCTTAGTAAGTTTTGTTAAAAAATTTTCTGTTTCTTGTTTTGCTTGCTCACTCCTTCTCTCTCTAATTAATCTCTTCGCAATTGCAGCAAAATTACTTATTTTAGAATTTGTTTTCCATATCTCTTTTTTATTATTTAATCCATATTGTTTAATAATAATTTTTTCATTATTTATTCTATTCCTATTCCATGGATGTGATGGTGTACTATACTTTTTTTTAGGTTTTTTAGGATCTCCCATCTTTACTTACCAACCTTTTTTGCCTTTGATACACCCATTGATTTGCCCTTTCTAAAATGTGACCTAGTTCTTTGACCCCTTACTGGCTGACGTTGTGAATGCCTTACTCCCCTATATGATTTTATCTTTTTCATTCTTTTAAGATCAAATTCTAGAGTTAATTTCAAATCAGCAGACGTCAAATGCATATCCCTTCCTGTGTCTAAATCCTTTCTTCTATTATACAACCAATAAGGAAGCTCTACAGGATTAATAATTAATTCTTCTATTCTTTTTATTTCTTCTGGTAATAATATTCCAGTAATCTTATTTTTTGGAATATTTGCTTTGTAGCATATAGCATTAGAAAGTATAATACTTATACCATATATTTTTGTTAAAGCCTGAAGAATTGGTTTCTTTCCCTCAAGATCTGTATTTCTTATTCTGACAAAGTGTTTTATGTTTTCAGCCATTGTTTTAGGGCAACCTGAACAAAGTTAACAGGTATGTAGTATTTGTGAGAATGAAATAGTTTATAAAGGTTTGGTCACTTTTTTTGTTCCCAAATTGAACTAAACTCCTAAGAATATCAAATATAATCCCACACAAAAAGAAAAATAACAACCTTTATAAAAAAACAAATAATGTGTAAAATAAATATGATACAAAAAAAGGGGATTTCACCACTAATAGCAACAGTATTAATTGTTGGTTTTGTAATTGTGTTAGCAGTGGTTTTTTGGGTATTTTTAAGAGAAGAGGTTGCTAAAAGAATAGAAAAATCAAAAGCTACGGATTTAGCAAAGGTGACTTGTGCACAATCTGTTGGAATTTCTGCTTCAGAGTGTAGTTTTGTTTCTAATAAATTAAAATTTTCAGTTGAAGGCATTAAAGATAAGATTTTAGTAGGAGTAAGAGTAAGATTCTATTCAGATGGAACTGCGGATACTCTGCTTCATGAGCAACAAATTGATAAAGGTGATAAGGTAAATATCGCTTTGGATCTACCTGGTGTGAGTGCTGTAGATTCTATAGAAGTAATTCCTGTAATAATGGAAGGGGGATGGGAATTAACCTGTCCAGATCAATTAGTTAAAATTACATGTTCATAAAAAATGGAGGTGAATAAATGAGACACAATAAAAAAGGGATTTCTCCTTTAATTGCAACAGTTTTAGTAATTGGATTTACTATAGTTTTAGGGGCTTTAGTTTTTAAATGGGGGGGAGATTTATTTAAAAAAACAACAGAAGAAACTGGAAAAAGTTCAGATTTAAAAATGACTTGTACTCAGGGATTGAGTATGTTAGAAGTAAAACTAGAAGATATTAAGGATGGGACAACGTCAGCAAAAGCATTAGTAATAGATAATAAAAATAATATTAAAATACAAGGATTTAAATTTAGGGCATATTTTCCAGATGGAACTTCATCAACTGTGACTTTAGCCAAGAGACAAATCTCAGGAATGGGATATAGTACGATTATACCAACGGAATTAGATAAAAGAAGTATAGATGCATATGGAATAAGTTCAGATTTAGTAATTATTAAAGGAACAGCACCAGCAATAGCACCTGCTGATTTTGCAAAAATAGGAATTTTACCTATATTAGATGTTGATGGAGATGGAACTCCTGAACCACCTTGTGAAAACGAATTTGTAGCAGAAATATAACTTTTATTTTTTAATTTTATAAAGATTAAATCTATCTTAAAATAAAATTATCTATATAAAAAAATAACATATATTTATAAATTTTTCTAAACAAAAATTTATTTATGAAAAACGACTTTCCAGATCATTTAAGTAATTATGAAATAGGTGACCTAATGCAAAGTAATGGTAGTTTAGAAATAGGAGATCTCTTAGATACAGATTTACATTATAATCCATATTTTGACAGAATCCCTGGATTTAAAAATAGAAGTTTCAAAGGAAACCGATTACTTAAATTATTAGATAGGTTCTCTGCTTACTTAGGAATAGAAATAGCCCAAAGTAACTATACACCTGAACAATTAGCAAATGAATTAGAAATCCCAGTTAATGTAGTTCAATCCTATCTAAATGGAGAATATTTGCCAACAAAACAAGTAGCTAAAAGAATATTTAATTTATTTGATTCATGATAGAAAAATATGCACTGCAAAATGCTATTAAATTTAATGGTAAATGTGATTCTAAAGCTATAATAGGAAAAGTTCTACAAGAAAATCCAAATCTAAAAAATAATATGAAAGAATTAATGCAAAAAATAAATAATACTGTTAAAGAAATAAATAAATTAGCATTAAATCAACAAATTAAAAGATTAAAAGAGATTGCTCCTGAACTATTAGAAGAAAGAAAAGAAGAAAGAAAAGACCTAAAAGAACTGCCAAATGTTAAAAACAAAGTTGTTATGAGAATTGCCCCATCACCATCTGGGCCATTACATATCGGTCATGTATGTAATTACATATTTAATTCTGAATATTGTAAAAGATATAAAGGAGATTTTATAGTTAGAATTGATGATACAAATGCAGATAATATATACAAACCAGCTTATAAAATGATTGAAGATGATTCTAAATGGTTGTGCAATAATATCAATAAAGTTGTTTGTCAAAGCGATTTTATGGGCAGTTACTATGATGCCATAGAAAAATTAATAGAATTAAATAAAGCCTATGTTTGCGAATGTTCTGGAGATGAATTTAGAGAATATATTAAAAAAAGAAAAGCCTGTCCATGCAGAAATAAAAAAGATCACACGAATAGATTTGCTAAAATGTTTTCTGAATATAAACCAGGAGAAGCAATTGTTAGGATTAAAACAAATCTAAGGGATAAAAATCCAGCTATGATTGATTTTGGTCTAGCAAGAATAAAAGAAACAATACACCCAAAAACAAGCAAAAATTATCGTGTCTGGCCATTATTAAACCTTGCTGTTGCTGTATGTGATAAAGAATTAAAGATTACACACGCTGTAAGGGGAAAAGACCAGCAAGATGGTGTAAAAAAAGAAAGAATCATCTGCGATTACTTAAATTGGAATAAACCAGAAATAATCTATTTCGGAATGATTAATTTCGAAGGCATGGAACTAAGCAAAACAAAAATAAAGTTAGCTATAGAAAGAAATGAATTTGATAGTTGGGAAGACATAAGACTTCCATTTTTAGCTGCATTAAGAAAACGAGGGTATAAAGCTGAAGCACTTAGAAGATTTGCCTTGGATCTGGGTCTAACAGAAAATGATAAAACAGTTGACAAAGATGAATTTTTTAAATTGTTAAATTATCATCAAAAACAAATAATAGAAAAGAGCTTTAGATATTTCATGGTTGTAGACCCAATTGAAATTAAATTAGATATTAAAAAAGAAATAGAATTAGATCTCCATCCAGAATCTAAAAAAGGTGGAAGAAAATTAAAAATAAATAAAAGGTTATTTATTTCTAAAATAGATTTTGATAGCCTAAAAAAGGATTATGTTTACAGATTTATGGATCTTTGCAATTTTACCCTTGACAAAAAAATTAAATTTCATTCAGAAACCTATGATGAATATAAATCTTTAAAAAATAAAGGAGGAATCCTGCATTATTTACCCTATGATGATTATAAAGTAAAGGTTAGGTTTGAAAATAATCTTTTAAAAGATGCTATTATAGAAAATAAGTTAAAAAACGGAGAAATATTCCAAGCAGAAAGAATGGGGTTTTTTGTTTATTACGACAAAGAAATCTTATTTTGTTGTAGGTAGTAAATTATAGATAATTTTAAATATGTTTTTATAAATTATATTAATTATGGTTGAAAAATATTATAGATTTTTCAAATGGATTTGTGCTGTTTCTTCAGCATATTCTGTTTATTTTACTGATATAAGCGATACCACAAGAGCTGCAAAATCAAACAGTGATCTTTTACTCATACTACAAAATAACAATAGGTTTAATCTACTAGAATCAAAACTGAAAATAGAAGATTATAAACTAGCTAATGGTAACTAATTATTTTCTATTATATCTTTAATATGAGTAAAATTTAAATAAAGAATTTACTTTTATATTAGATTGGAAGGAGGAAAAATGAAAAGAGGAATATCTTTACTGTTGATATGTACTATGCTAATATTTGGAGTAGAAGCTGTTCCTGTCTTAGAAACATTAGAAGACGGATCATTAGTCTGTAATGGCGGAAGTGTCTATTCTTGGAATGTTAATAATAAACCGTTTTATGCTTTATATTTACCCCTAAATCAGGATACAAATGATTATTCTGGCAATAATAATAATTTAATAGATGAGAATAACATATGGCTATCTGATTGTGAATTAGATAATGGATGTTTATCCTATGATAATATACAGGATGTTGCATACATAAATGACGATAATTCTTTAGATTTCAACAATGAATTCAGTGCTGAAGCATGGGTATATCTAAACGATAAGAGTTATAGTGAAAATGAAAGAATAATTGTAAGTAAAATGACAGGTACTGTTGGAGAAGGACAGTATACTTTTGGAGTCTCTGACGAAGATACACTAATGGCTAGATTATGGAATGAAAGTGGTGACTTCAATGCTTATTATTCTGGCGTAGACATACCCCTACAACAATGGGTGCATGTTGCGGTTGTATTCAAAAATAACAAATTATATTTTTATAAAAATGGTGCATTTGGCCAAGAATTAGAAACCACAGTCACAAACATTTATAATAGCGAATATGAAAACGATGGAGTATATGTCGGCAACTGGTGGAATCTAGCTGATTTTAACTTCTTAGGAAGAATAGATAATCTAATCCTATATGATAGAGCAGTTACTGATAGTTTATTATTAAAACATGCAAATAAAGAATATAATATTATTCCATTTGATATGATTAATAAAGGAGATGAATGGATATGCTCCGCCCCTGAAGAAAGCAATTTAATAATAACTGGAAATAGCCTGCCAACAGGAAATGTTAATCTAAATCTTATAGGGAATGATTTAATCTGTGAAGTAACAAATATTAATGATCCAGACGGAGATCAAGTGCAAGTAATATATAACTGGATTATGAACGATAATGGAATAATGGTATTAAATACACCGTTAGAAGATCTAAGTGCAGTAGATTACAGTGGTTATAATAATAATGGCCTTGTTTACAACTCTGAAAGGGTTGAAGATAAAAATGGAAATGAAGCAATAAATTTCAGCACTGAATCCTATATTGAAATTGAAGATGATAATTCATTGGATTTAAAAAATAATTTTACAATCGAAGCTTGGGTAAAATTAGCTGAGAAAGATATATTCTACGAAAGAATAATTGTTTCTAAATGGGATACAACAAGTACCACAGGACAATACACAGTTGGAATAGCAGAAGCAGACACATTAATGGTAAGATTAATGGATGAAAACAAAGTCTACAGCGCATATTACTCTGGCGTTAGTATTCCAATAAATGAATGGACTTATGTTGTTGTAACACTCAATAATGGAAACCTAGACTTTTATAGAAATGGGGAATTAATACAAACAATTCCAACAAATGTTACAAACCTATATAATGAAGAATACGAACATGATAATCTATTCATAGGTAATTGGTGGAATTTCGTAGGTGGATTTAATTTTGTAGGTAGCCTAGATGATGTTAAAATCTATAACAAAGTCTTAACACTCGCAGACATAAGAAATCATTATCTAAATAATTATAACAGATTAAACAACGAAAATAACAGCTTATGGCAATGTCAAGCAGTTTTATATGATGGTTATAATTCAAATATAATAACTAGTAATGAATTAAACACTAATGGCCAACTAGAATTAACTGGAAATGAGGTTCAAACTGCTTCATCAACAACTAATGTTGAAAATGGAAATGAACTAGTTGATTGGAATTTTGGACCAAAAGAAGAGGAGGATATCATAGAGGAAGTTACTGAAATTAAAACTCCAACCAGAGAGGAACCAAGGGTAGAAGAAAAAACAAATGAAATTACAGGAGATGTAATAGCAACTACGGAACCTAAAAACGATAGGCTAGGAAAAATAATATTTGGTGTTTTAATAATTATTTTATTAAGCCTATTAGCCTTTATATGTTATAATAAGTATAAACAAAAATAATAATTTTTTCTTATATTTTAAAAGAGAAAATAGTTTATATATCAGTGATAGCAAGTTATCACTATGAAGAAGTTAGTAGTGCTTATTCCATGCTACAATGAAGAGAAAGGTATTGGCAATGTTATTGATAATATACCCATAGAATCATTGAATTCCTTTGGTTATGAGGTTGAGATCTTAGTCATAGATAACAATTCAAAAGACAAAACCTCAGAGGTTGCTAAAGAACATGGAGCTAATGTTATCTTTGAAGAAAAACAAGGAAAAGGAAATGCAGTAAGAAAGGGCTTCAATCATATAAAAAAAGCAGATATAATAGTAATGATTGATGGAGATTTAACATACAACCCAAAAGAAATGATTAGAATAATAGAACCAATAGATTCTGGTTTTTGCAATGTAGTAATTGGTTCGAGACTATGTGGAAGAATAAATGGAGGTATGTCTAAATTTAACAGGCTAGGCAACTGGTTCTTTAGTTTTATGGTAAGATTAGCTTATAATGAAAATGTTACTGATGTTTGTACTGGTTATTTTGCATGGAATCATAAAGTAATAAAAGAACTAAAAAAACATTTAACCTCAGAAGGATTTAGTCTAGAAATGGAAATGTTGACTAAAATGAGTAAAATGGGTTATGATATCTTTGCTGTACCAATAAGCTACGATAACAGAATGGGACAAAGCACTCTTAGACCTGCAAAGGACGGTTACAGAATAATGAAAACTTGGGTAAAATATCTAACATGGAAACCATAAAAGCACTTGAATCATTTTTCGATGAGAATTTTTATAAATATAGATTTAGAGAATTAAAAAAAGATGCTTATAGATTCACAGTAGCATATTCATTAGAAGAAGAAATTAGAACAGTTAACTCTTTAATTACAGAACAAGAAAGATTAAGAAGAAAAATTGATGAAAATATAAAAAAATTAGTTTTTAGTGCAGAAGAAGAGCCATACCTCAGAAATGGTATTATACATTTAGGTAGTTTATTATACAGTAGATTTGGTCTTCATAGTAAACAAGATTATCTAATTATCCTATGCCATCATCCTAAACTATTAAAACATTTTCATATAAAAAGCATAAGTGAATGTTTTAGAGAAGAAAAAATGTTTAATAGAGATGCTTTACCATGGTACAGAAGATGGATTAAATGAAAAGATTATGCATATTAGCACCAGAATTTATCCCAACATGGGGTGGTGTTGGAACATACTGCGTAAACCTAGTTAAAGAATTAAGTAACAACTATGAAGTACATGTCATTACACCAAAAAGAGGTAAAAATTATAATAGTCTAAAAATTGAAAAAGAACTCAATATTAAAATCCATAACATAACATACGCTAATGATTCTTTTTTTTATAATTTTAAATTTCAACTTGGTTTATTATTTAAATTCTGGTCATTAAACAAAAAATATAATTTCAACATAATTCATTCTGCAAATCTAGTCCATATGCCTGATATTTGGTTAAAATTTTTTTCTTCTTATAGAAAAATTCCACATCTTGTCACAATTCATACATTAATTGAAACACAACTAGAAGCAACTAATTTAAGTAAATCTAAGAGAAGTTTTTGTGAATTAATGAGTTTAATCTTTTATCCATACATAAAATTCTTGCAAAAAATTTACATAAAAAAATCAAAGAATTTTGTTACAGTTTCACATTTCTATGCTAAAAAAATTAAAGAACTTTATAATATAAACGTCAATGTTATTTACAACGGTGTTGATAAAAACATTTTTTATAAAGTAAACAAAAAAGAAGCCTCAGAAAAATTTAATTTAAAAAGTAATAAAAAAAAGATTTTATATGTAGGAAGATTATTAGCTCAAAAAGGTATTTTTGATTTAATAAATGCTGTAAAAGATTTAGACGTTGAATTAATTATAGTTGGTCATGGTGCTAAAATAGATAACATTAAATGTTTAGGCTATATAGACAATAATGACCTAAAATACATATATTCTTCAGTTGATTTATTAGTACTTCCCTCTTATTACGAAAATTTCCCAATGTCTATAATTGAAGCACTAAGCTGCGAATGTAAAGTAATTGCCTCAAATGTAGGTGGAATCCCTGAAATCCTGGATAGAAAATATATGTTTAAACCAGGAAACATTAGTGAAATTAAGAAAAAAATTAATGAAACCTTAGATTCTAGTTACAATTTTAAAGAATTCAGTGCAAAAAAAATGGCAGAAGAAATGAAAACTATCTACGAAAATTTAAATTATTAATCCTTTATTTTTATTGTACTAGAGCCTAAAAACGATTTATCTAAAAAATTAATATAAAAACCAATAAAAAGATTTCTAATATAATATTTTTATGAAAAATTATATCAAAGATTTATTAGATTTAATAGAAACAAAACCATTATCTCAATTAAAAAAAGAGTTATCAAAAAAATACAAATTAAAATCTATACCTACAAATATTAAAATTTTAAATAATTTAAACAAAAAACAAAGAGAAAAATATTCAAAATATTTTGTAACAAAAGCAATAAGAACATTATCCGGTGTAGCACCAATTGCAATTATGACATCTCCAGAAAAATGTCCACATGGAAAATGCATAATGTGTCCTGGAGGACTAAATTCTTTCTTCGGTAATACACCCCAAAGTTATACTGGTAAAGAACCTGCGACCATGAGAGGAATAAGAACGAACTTTGATCCATTTTTACAAACATTCACTAGATTAGAACAATATTTTGTTTTATCCCAAATACCTGAAAAAGTAGAATTAATTATAATGGGTGGTACCTTTCCCTCCAGAGATTTGAACTATCAAAAAAAATTTATTACACAAGCATTTCAAGCATTAAACACATTTTCAGACTTATTTTATAAAAGAAATTTTGATTCTGAAAAATTCAACAAATTTTTTGAATTACCTGGCTCAATACACGATGAAAAAAGAATAAAATCAGTTTACAAAAAAATTCTACGTTTAAAAAAAAGAACTAATTTAAAAATTGAACATAAAAAAAATGAGAAATTTAAGATTAAATGTGTTGGATTAACAGTAGAAACCAGACCAGATCAAGCCTCAGAACAGCAATTAAAATTTCTTTTAAGATTAGGAGTAACTAGATTAGAGATTGGCGTTCAAAGTCTAGATAATAAAATTCTAAAAAACATAGACAGAGGCCATTTTATCGCGGATACAATAGAAACAACAAAAAGAGCAAAAAATATGGGTTTTAAAATAAACTACCACATGATGATTGGCCTACCTGGTTCTTCTTTAAAAAAAGACATAGAAACATTTAAAGCTCTTTTTAAAGATCAATCATTTCGCCCAGATATGCTAAAAATATATCCATGTATGGTCATAAAAGGAACAAAATTATACAAATTATACAAATTAAAAAAATATAAGCCATTAACAACTCAACAAACAATTGATTTATTAAATAAAATAAAAAGATTTGTTCCAGAGTATTGCAGAATAATGAGGGTTCAAAGGGATATTCCCACTAAATACACAGAAGCAGGGCCAAATATAACTAATCTAAGGCAATATCTAAATAAATGTAAATGCA
The DNA here is from genome assembly GCA_018302235.1 of Candidatus Woesearchaeota archaeon. GTDB lineage: Archaea > Nanobdellota > Nanobdellia > SCGC-AAA011-G17 > GW2011-AR18 > DATDVT01. Next base: position 3,224 of record JAGVZW010000015.1, on the reverse strand, counting down.
TAAGATGTAGAGAACCACCACAAAGTTTTATACCAAAAAATCCAGAATTAATTATAAGAAAATATAAAGCATCACAAGAAGAAGAATTCTTTATTTCCTTAGAAGAAAATAACTATATATTGGGCCTTTGTAGACTAAGATTATTAAACAATATAGCTATAATCAGAGAACTCCATATTTATGGAGAATTAACTAAATTAAAAGAAAAAGGAAAAGTACAACATAAAGGCTACGGCAAATTACTATTAAACAAAGCTGAAGAAATTGCTGAAAAGAATAACAAAAATAAAATTTTAGTAATATCAGCTATAGGTACCAGATTATATTATAAAAAATTAGGGTACAAACTTGAACCACCGTATATGGTAAAATATATAAATTAATAAAAAAAAGAATAAGCATGAATAAAAGAGGTATTATTTTTTTAGGTTTTATTTTATTAGGAATAAGTTTCTTATCATCAATGCTAACATCTGAGGCAATCAAGCCATACACAACAACACCAGAAGAATGCAATGATGGATGTTTAGTCTCAGATAAATGTATTGGTATAGGCCAAAGGTTGATGATTAATGATACAAAATATTACTGTAATCAAGAAGAAAACATTACTTTACAGAAGGATTTAGGTTTAGATTGTGTTGAAAACTATGAATGTATAACATTATTATGTGGCAATAATAAATGCATAAAAATAGAGAAAGAAGAAATAACAAAAATAGAAAAAACATATCTACAAAAAGTATTGGAAAAAATAAAAAAAATATTTTTTAGCCTAAAACCAACACTTTAATTGTGACATCCTTTCCATTCTAAAAAATAGAGCTTCCAGTTAAGATTTCTCTTGATAAACAACAAAAATTATTGAATCAATTCAATTAATTTGTGGTTTGAGCAGACCCTTTATGACTGAGCAGTTCACATAAATATTAGCTTATAAATTTATCTTAAAATTAAAGATTCCCATCTAAATTTATTTTTTATTAATATTAAAGCCAACAATATCACACATATAGCTCCTATAAATATCCAGAGATTGAAAGCAGTTATTCCACCCGTAAAGCCCATTAATGTTTTATTTCCACCCAATAACAAGCCTATTAAAATATCTACGCACATACTTAAACCAATAGCTAAAGAAATTCTTTCAAGAATTTCTAAATCATTAAATAATAATATTGTTAATAAGTATCCTGGAATAAATAAAGCAAAAATTACACCAATTATAGCATGTATTATATCTAAAAATAACATTTTATCCTTCCTCCTGTTTTATCCAAAAGTATATCTCTTCATTATTTGTCAGTTTTACTTCAATTTTACCCCTTTTAAAAAAATCCTTTACTGTAAACACATTCTGTACAGTTTCACTTTCACCATTATCTAAAACAACTACCCCGTTATTGAGTTGTATCTCTTTATTATTATATTTCATTAATACCTGGTATTCATAAACCATTTCCTCTAATTCTAAATTATGTATTGTAAAACTAAAGCCATAATTTCTATCCTCTTTTACTAAATTAGGTAAATCTTTATGGTTCTCAAAATAAAGCTCAGTGAATTTTTCATTACTTTCAGTATCAAAAACCAAGATTAAGGTAGAAATAACAGCAATAATCAACATTCCTATAATTATATTTGATTTCATTACTACTTAAAAATTAGAAAAAATATATAAAACTTTACTATTCGAGAATACTATGTTGAAATCATTATTAAAAAATAGTTTATATAAAAATTCAATATATTTGATATTAAATTCAATACTATTATCAATATTTGGATTTATATTTTGGAATATAAATGCTAGATTATATAATGTAAAGGATATAGGTATTGCAACAACACTCATATCTGTTCAAACAATAATAGGTATTTTAAGTAGTTTTGGGCTTGGAATTGCAGTAATTCGATATTATTCTTCAGAAAAAGAAAAGGCATTAACAAACAACTTAATTATTCTTAATACAATTATTAGTCTAGTCATTGGCTCTATATTCATACTAGGTATAAGTACATTCTCTCCAAAATTAATCTTATCCCCAATAGAAAAATTAATATTCATTTTAAGTTGTTTAATATGGACTCTTTTTTCTACAACAAATTCAATATTTATTGCTAAAAAACAATCATTATTAATATTATTAAAAAATCTTATTTTTAGTATCTTAAAATTAATTCTACCCTTTTTGTTTATCTTCTTAGGTAGTTATGGTATTTTTTCATCCTATGTTTTAGCTACATTAATCAGTCTAATCTTTACCTTAATTTTAATAAAATATAAACCATCATTGAAAATAGATAAAAACCTTTTAAAACAAACATTAAATTTTAGTTTTGCAAATTATATAGCATCAATATTTAATGCATTATTTGGGTTATTAATGCCATTAATTATAACAAATCTATTATCACCAGAGTTAACAGCAATATTCTATGTTCCATGGATGATTGCAAATATCTTATTTTTTATACCAACTAGTGTATCTCAATCATTTTTAGCTGAAAATACTAGTTCTAATAATTTCAATATTAAAAAATCCCTTATTTTTTCATATATCTTAGTTATTCCTGCTATAATTCTGACATTATTTTTATCAGATCATCTTTTATTATTATTTGGATTAGAATATTTACAAGGTTCATTGTTTCTTAAATTAAGTGTTTTATCAACAATAATATATACATATAACACAATAAAATTAAACTCATTAAATATACAACATAAAATAAAAGAGTTGATTATAGCAAATTTAATTACAGCATTTATTTCTATTTCATTCTCTATTGTTTTAATTAATTATGGATTAACTGCAATAGTCTTATCTTGGATATCAGGGCAATTTTTAACATTTTTATATCTAATTAAATTGTAAAGTCCTGAAATAATTTCCCGCTCTTTTATTCATAGTTTTACTTCCTTAAAAAATTTATTTGCCAGTGTAGTTGCTAGACAACTAAGAATTACTAAAAGAAGGGTGAATACCAAGTTTACTTAGAGAATGGTTATTTTGAACTAAAAAAGCGAGTCCAAATCTCTTTTGTTTTTTACTCTCTTTTTGTTTAATTTTACCATAATAGACAAATTTAAGGTGGGAAATAAATTAAGGACTTCACATTAAGAATAAAAGAATAATATTTAAAAAGATATATTATTTTAATAATATATGAACAAAAGAGGTCAAATATTTATTACTATAGCAATTATTGTTATTATATTT
>JAGVZW010000014.1 GCA_018302235.1 Candidatus Woesearchaeota archaeon | reverse complement strand
AAATATAATAACAATAATTGCTATAGTAATAAATATTTGACCTCTTTTGTTCATATATTATTAAAATAATATATCTTTTTAAATATTATTCTTTTATTCCAATAATTCTTTAATAACATCATCCTCTGTAATATTATTTTTTTCAGCCTCAAATGTCAATATTATTCTATGTCTTAAAACAGAATAAGCCATTCTAATAATATCTTCTTTCATTACACATTTATGACCTTCAATTAGAGCCATAGCTTTAGCTGCTAATATTAGTCCTATAGAAGCCCTAGGTGAAGCACCATATTCAATTAAATCACCCCTATTCCTTGTAGCAGTCACAACAGAAACAGTATATTTCTTCAAATCATTAGACATTGGAACTTGTCTTGTCAGATTTTGTAGATACTTCAAATTTTCTTTATTAAAAACCTTTTTCGGCATTTGAATTTGTTTACCTGTAGCATATCTCTCTACAATCTCCATTTCATCTTCAAATGGTGGATAAGTTAATTTTATCTTTAATAAAAATCTATCACTCTGTGCTTCTGGCAAAGGAAATGTCCCTGCTTGTTCAATTGGATTCTGTGTAGCTAAAACAAAAAAAGGATCATCTAACTTAAAAGTATTATTTCCTGTTGTGATCTGGCGCTCCTGCATTGCCTCTAATAAAGCTGACTGAGATTTTGGAGTTGCTCTATTTATTTCATCAACCAAAACCATATTTGCAAAAATAGGACCTTGTTGAAAGGTAAATTGCTTCTTACCTTTGGATTCATCAATAATATAAGTTCCAATAATATCTGCTGGTAATAGATCTGGAGTACTCTGTATTCTACTAAATTGTAAGTCTAATGTTTGGCTTAATGTTTTAATAGCCAAGGTCTTAGCTAATCCAGGATAGCTTTCTAATAAAGCATGGGCATCACAAAGCAAAGCAACAAGAATCTCTTTCATTACCTGATCTTGACCAACAATAACCTTTCTTATCTCTTGAAATAATATATCAAATCTTTTTTGTATTTCAGATACGGATACCATTTTATCCCCCTTTTACAGCTATTTCATCAAAATATGTTTTTATTAATCTCTTATGTTCATCAGCTATTCGCTCAGTATAAGAAACATCATAACTAGTATATATCTCTTTTGGAAAGTTCGGTGGAAAAAACTCTCTTTCTTTAATATCATTATAATCCCCTAAAACAATCTCACTATCCAATAAATTCAACTCTAAAGATAGTTCATCACCATCTAAATTTGCTAAGTTGCCGTCTCCAAAGACTTCACTTAAATCTCCGTATTCAATATTATCATTCACATATGTAACATCCTTTCCTCCATCTCTAATACCCTTCTCATTCTCCATTTTAATCTCTATGTCTTCATTTATTGTATTTCCAACCATTTCTATAAAATTAAAATGTAAATCCCCAACACTTATTAAAATAATAAAGAATCCAAACATCCCTAGTATAAGTATTCTTTTAGTTAATAGATTTGTATTGATTAAAGAAGATAGTTTTATAGTATGAACCCTCTTAAGAACCTCAGTCCTTAAATTATTTAATAATTCCCCATCCTCTTTGGCGGTATCAACAAAAGTCCTTAATTCATCCCTTAATAACGGGCTTTTTTCTTCAATATAAGCGTAATCATATCTAAACTTATAAGCTATTACTCCTAAATAAAGAAATGAAATAAAAAAAGCAAATAATAGATTAATCTCTAAAATGCTAAACAACAAAATTAAAAATAAAAATAAAATACACCACCTACTAAATAAATCACAAACATGAATGATTTTTAATGCCTTTTTCAATTCCTTTATTGCATCATTAACAAACTGCATTTGGGAAAGCCACCTCATAACAATCCAATCGTAGATATAAAGCAGTTATCTGCTGTTCTTTTGCATTTAGTAAATCCTTAGTTTCAATCAATTGTAAATTTAAAGTACCAACCTCTTTATTTAATCCTAAAAGCTGAGCATCTAAATCCTCATTTTTCTCTTTTAGCTCATTATAATTCTCTTCTAATCCCTTCTTTTCAGCCAATAATTCCTCATATTTTACACTTAAATCCTCTTCTCTTTCTTTTTTAAGAACAAGCTCAGTAGAAGTATCATCTAATATATTTTTAGTTTGAGTTAATTCATCCTTAATATTAACCAATTCCCCAGTAACGCCACTATATTCCTTATTTATATCACCAAATTTATAATAAGAAAATACACTTACAAAAACAACAATTGCTACAGCAATTATTATTACCCCGATAAAACTTATTTTAATATCCCAGGTTAAATATTTCATCTTATTATATATCATCTCTTGTTTTTAAATCTATTTTTTTAATCTCAAATATGCAATCTCTATTAAAAATAAAAATAAAACAATATAGAGAAAAACCCAAGCATAACTATCCTTAATATACATATTTTTATAGGATTTTGCCTTTACATATTCAGCAATATCATCAATATCTGTTATTTCAAACCACCTTCCACCAGTTTCTTCAACCAATTTCCTTAAATTGTCATTTATTCCAATTTCCTGATACTCAAGATTATAATTTATAGCACACAATCCATCCGTAATATTCTTAAAGCCAGTATTATTCTCAAAAAAAGACCCCTTATATAAATTCTTATCAATCTGTATAAAACTATCAGCAACATTCTTATTAGTCTTTAAGATTACATTTACTCCCCCAGTTCTTTCATCTAAACACTCTAAAAAATTATTACTCTTTCTCTCTGGATCCCCTATTCCCCAATTAACTAGCCTAACCCACAATTTAGAATTATCTTCATTTAATAATTGAGGAGCATATAATCCACCATCATCAGTAGCAACAACAACAACCCTCCCTAAACCATATCTGCCAGCAACAACAATAGGATCACCGACATCACTTGTAATCAACAAATTACTACTTAGTTTTGGAGCTACAATATTATAGCCATAAATTACAGCATTTAAAGAAATATCTTGGGTGATAAAATGCTGATCATCATAAATAACAACTGGAATTGCTCCCCTACTACCACTTGTTTCACTATCTCCAAAAATAACTCGTATCTTTTGATCTTCATTCGGTTTAAAATATTCTCCATTTCCTATTTCAGCTAAATCCTTCATTATACCCTCATTAGTATCTGAACCAATACCAATTGTAAAAATCTTTATATTTTTAGAAGAAATTGACCTAGCCACATCTTTTGCCTTTTGTCCATCCATAGTCATACCATCTGAAATCAAAATAATATTCTTGCTCCCAGGCTGTCCATCAAGCAACTCTTCAGCCTTTAATAAACCCACATCTATATAGGTAGAACCACCATCAACCAGCCTAGATATATCATTCTCTAATCCATTCTGTTCATATAAGTAGCTCATATTTCTCACTAAATACGGTTTATCATTAAAAGCAATAACACCTATTTTATGAACCAAACTTAGATCATTCAAAACACTAATAGCAATAGACTTTTCAACATCAACCTTTTTTTCATCACCAAATTCTCTTCCAGTACTTCCAGAGATATCAATTACTAGCACAACACTCATAGCCTCACCACTTTTTTTGCCAGACTCTGCCACATAAATTGGCAAAAAGTCCTCTAGTATAGTTCCTTTATAATCACCATTATCTAATGAATTTTGTCCCCCAACAAAAATTAATCCATTTCCTTCGCTCACATAATCGATTAACTCATCAAAATCATCTTTTAAACTATCATAAGAAATATCATTAATAATTAAAGCGTAATAATCATCTAATTTTATGTTATTTATATTATTAACAATTTGAACATTATTCATTCCATATAAGACTCTATTTAATTCTGTAATTTTTTCAGAATATAACAAAATCTTTGGTTTTTCTACCACCTTCACCACAGTATAATAAATATTATTTTCTTGATAGAAATCTTCACTATCAATTCTAGCAGATATTTTATGATAGCCTTGATTGAATTTTGCTTTAAATTTAATATCTTCATTAGTCATTTGATTAAAGATTATTTTGTTATCAACATCAATGACAACCTTTATCTTCCTATCATCAATATTATTTAGTTTAACATAATATTCATTATCAACGTCAGCAACTGTTTTTTCTGGACCAACAAGTTCAATACTAGCATCAAAACCATTTACAGCTAGATCTAAAGCATTTACAGTTACATTCATCATTTTAGCAGTTAATAAAACATCTATTAGGTCAGCACCAGTGTTAACATTGCCATCTGTCACAAGCAATAAACTATCTCCTTCCCTTATATTTTCTAAAATACCATCTCCAATTCTAGAATCAAGACCATCTGCAATAATTTTTATTTCTGTAGGTACTTTTTTCTTTAACATATCTTCTAATATATTAATCTCACTTTTATCAAACAAAGCATACGAACTACTATTGTCTACCAAAATCTTAACTCTTGGGCTGCTTTTAATTAATTCTAATTTGTTAATATAAGGGGTAGCTAGGGCTATAATTAAAAATATTATTAAAAGAAGTCTTAAAATAAAAAAAACAGTTTTTCTATTAGTTTTAGCACTTTTAACAACATTCCATTTTAATAATAAGTAAGTTAAAATGATTAAAGGTATTGTTAATAAAAACCAAAAATCTCGCTCAAAGATATTTGTTATCATAAATCACCCCTTAATTTAAGATGTAAAAATTCAATATTTAACAATATTAAGATTAAAACTAATAAAAAATATGTCAAATCGTAATGTACATAATCCAAAACAGGTTCTAGACTATATTCATTCACACTATCACTTACAATCTTCACATAACCAAGATCTGATTCCAAATCAGATAAAAGATTTGCACTTATTCCATAATCCTTAATAAAACCTATATTATTTAATTCAATATAACCAACACTATTACTAACAAAATATTTAGATCCAGTAAATAAATTAACATCCTTCATTTCCTTATAATTAGATAATTCCTTAATAATTTTAGTCCAAAAAATAGGATAAGACGTAGACAAAAAAAATCCACTATTTTCATCAGTGATACCATTATATACTACATAACCATCCCCCATTTCATTCAAAATTAAGATAGGTATACCATTAGCAGAAGCTAGATTTATTCCTTTATAATCACTTATATTATAATACCAATTAACACTCCCAAAATCAATACCCTCTAATAAATCATTATATTGTTCAATAACAACCTTATTATTATCCGAAATTCTATTATTAACACTATACCCTAGTAAATCCTTAGCCTCAGAATATTCAATGCCTTTATAAGAATTAATAATAACAGCTCCATTCTGTAATTTTTCTTTAAAATTAGAATAAGTTCCAGGCAACAAACTATTATTTTCAATATTATCGAATATATAAATATCATAACCATCTTCAGGAATAACAGGGGGCTCTTTAATAACAACATTAACATCACCAGAGGATGTTAAAGCAGCCTTTAAAAATCCAGATAATTTATCTGTAATTAATAGAACATTAATTTTTTCTTCTATTGGTTTAACAAGATATAAACTATCATCAGCATAAAAATCATTATTTACAGCCTCAATTTTAATTTCATTAAAACCCCCAGTTAATTCTAAATTAATTATCTCTAAATCACCCCCATTAATTGTAAATATTCTTCCTTCATTTTTATTTAGATACAATTTAACATTCTCAGTATTTTTATTATAGTTTCTAATAAAAACTTGAACATTATTTTCATCAAAAATAGCATTAACAAAACCAACATTTCTCCTTAACTCATTCTCTCTCCCTAAATCAATAAATTTGACAGGAATATTTTGACCCAATAAAACACTTTTTGCAACAAATGGATCTATTCCTCCAGTATTTTTAAAATCACTAAAAACAATAACCCTCCCCTTTTTTCCATATAATAATTCATTGGCTATTAAAATAGCATCACCAATATTAGAAGAGCTATCGCTTACCTCTAAATTATCTAAAAAATTTTTAAATTCTGATCTACTCGCATCAGTTAATGCAATTATTGGTTCTCTTTTTATTAAAATTACACTATTTCTGTCCCCAGCAATATCCTTAGCTTTATTCCTCATTGCATCAAATCTACTTACTCCATTAATATCCCTTACTTGAGAACTTGCAGAAATATCTAAAATAAAAATAATATTGTCAGAAACTAAATCCCTTTGAATATCTACCCAAGGCTCTAATAATGCTAGAAATATCAATAATAATATAAAAAACTGCAATAAAAATATCCAATCCAATCTTATTCTTCTTAAAATTAGATTTCTTTTTGCATTCTTTTTTTGTTTTAAAAAAAACATTAAAGAAGGTACACTTAATTCCTTTGGTTTAGAGCGAATAAAATAAAAGATTATCAATAAAATTATTCCAATTATACTATAAAAACCATAATAATTACTTATTCCAAAATCCATATTTTCAAATATAATTTCTAATTTAAAAAGATTCTCTCAAAATATAAAATAGGTGTACATAATATTTATAAAATAATAATAGACTTTATTCATATGAAAAATAAAATAATACTAATAATCTTAATACTAATACCTATTGTATTTGCTGGCAATTCAAAAACATTAATATTCTCAGAAGATGATGAAAAAATATTTTACAATTTTAAAGAAAGGGATAAAGTAGACTTCAATCTAGTAAATGGAACACATACAATTATTTTAGACGAGGTATACCCAACAAAAGAAATTATAGAATTAATAGTGTTTCCTTATAGTTATGAAGGATCATATATATCATTGTCAAAAAATAATTATATAATGTTAGACTTTGATAGGGATAGAATCGATGATATGAGGGTTAAACTATCAGATATTACAAGTAATGAATCAGCATTGCTTTTATTTCATAAAGTTTCTCCAACATCAGAATATCAGACCCTATCTACAAATAAAGAAAAAAATATAAGTATTGTAGAAAATAATACAATAAATGAGATTACAGGAGAAGTAACAGGTTCAAAAACCACAGATTACAAAAATGGAATAATCATAACCATATCAATAATTATAGTTTTATTAATATTGACATTTATTTTTAGAAAAATAAAAAAACAGTAATATATTGAAAAAAGAAATTTCACATAGCCTACTGATAATTAAAATCGTATACAAATTAAAACTTATTTTTATTAAATAATTTTCTATTATCTGACGCTAACTCAACAACCAAAAAAATAATAAAACTTATATATGGTTTATTCATCATTAATTTAATTGCCGGGATCGCATAACCTGGTAGTGCGCTAATTCTTGTTATACAAGAAGCGTAGGCCTTGAGTATTAAATCAGGTTAGCTAGTTTCCGAAAGGATATCTGGGTTCAAATCCCAGTCCTGGCGTAAGGTTTTTTTAGTACACTATCAATTTGTTCATCTCTCCAACCCTTTTTTCTCAGTAAAAATCTTATTTGTTCATCTGTAAATTTTTTCTCTCTAGAATTTACTATAAATCTCTCCAAATTTTCTTTGTCTTTTAAATTTTTAAATAATTCTTGTTTTTTTTCTATTTTCTTTGGTTTATTGAAAAAATAACTAAAACTATATTTTCCTTTATAAAAATGTACGTAAAATATCAAGACTACTAAGACTACAATTAAAATGCTAAGCCATAGCCACGGTAATTTAGATTTGCAATCTTTATCACAAGTTTCACCATCATCACAAATATTATCTCCGCATATAGGAGTTACCTTTTCTCCCATGTCAATTTTATAGGGTTGTAAATCTATAGGGACTACAAATGTCTTTGAATCAATTCCTTTATTAATATCAATACCCTCTAAAGTATACGCATAAGAAGATGTTGAAAATAAATATACAGATGGAGAGATTGTTATACTACCCTCAGTTAATATCTCTTTTTTAATTGCCCCGGGTGCTAAGACCTCATAAATATCTCCTTGCCCAGTAACTTGTTTTTTTACAAGAATTAAATCCTCTTCTTTATCAGGATAATATATTCTGACCTCTCTAGCCTCAGCTTTAATAAGTATATCCTTTTGTGCCAAAAAAACACTCTGTTCAAAATTTTCTACATCTGGAATATTTAAGGTTATGGCATCAGGAATCTGTTTATAATCATTAACCCTACCATCATAATTTACTACATTCACAGATAAACCTAAAGGCAAGGTCTTCATTAATTCATCTAATTGATATTTAATCGCCTCTAATGTCTGATTTGAATTGTATTGAGATATTAAACTATTTACCTGTATCAATGCAGAATTCAACTGCATATCTATACCTAAAATAGTTGCTGTATCCTTAACATATGTATCAATATTCAAATTATCAAGTCTATTTTGTATATCAATAATACTATAATTTAATTCTTCACTAAGTGTTAATGTAGCTGGGTTAATTCTCAATTTAAGTGAGGTAATACCAATTAATCCATCAACATCTTTTATTTCTAATTTAATTGTATAATTCCCAGGTTGTGTATATTTATGTGTAACAAAAATACCACTTGATGTGATATTATCCCCGAAATCCCATGAATAAGATGATATTGATGCATTTGATCTAGCTCTTTGGCTTTTACTAGCATTAAAACTAACATCTTTATTAACAATACCATAATCCTGTTCTAATGAAATAACAGCCTTTGGAATTTCTGTGACATTAAACTTTAATATATCGCTATAAAACTCTAATATTTGTGCACTTATTGTATATGTCCCTAAATCTAATGGTGAAAATAGATTAAAAAAACTTAAAGGAATTATTTCCGTTATATTTGCATATTTTTCAGGTGTATAGGTCACAGGCATAAAACTTGTTAATGTAATCACCCCAGTCTTTGTTTCAAATTGTAATTCTAATCTATCTAATGTTATCTTCCCTTTAGTAGAGGAACTTATATTAATCGGAATAACCAAACAAGAGTCATCACATTTTGGATTTACTAAATAATTCTGTAAAATAGAAGGATTTATTTGTGCTGTAGAAGTTGTCATTAATTTTTTTTCATATTCCCCCCAGTAAGCCTTAATGAAATAATCCCTGTTTACTGGATTATTTTTATAATAACCCCGAACAACACTAGAATCAGTATCTGTTCCCATCTGGAAATATGCCTTATTGGTTTCTCCTTCAGCAACATAAACACATATGAAATAATCCTTATTGCTATCTGAAACATCATAATCTATTTCACAAGAATACTCATCAAATGTATTACCTACATCTAAATCACAGCAATTATTTTTATCACAATTATAGTAGCCGCCATTATCTGTAATAATAGCCTTTAATTTCCAGACATCCTCTGTTAATTTTTTTGATAAAACACCAATTTTATATCTTATTGATGGATTTAATTTTACCTTTTCACAATATACTGAATTATAGGCCCCCATCACCTCAACATAACTATCCATATCGTCATCACTTAAATAATCACTATCATCAATCAATTTATATGAACCAGTTAAACCACCCTTATAAGTATACTCTACTAAACCATCACTCCCAATATCTATTTTTACATCAGTAGGATAATCACCAAAAAATGAAGCTCCAATTACATCAAATTTTATATTTTTTATATAAGTAATATCAGCCAATTTATTTAAATCATCTTCACTTAAATCCATCATAGCTTTTATTTCAGTGCCTGGAGATGAAAATTCTGTAGTATATTTAGCTACCTTTGAGCCAGTTCCTTCATATTTAGCCTTTGATAATAAAAAAGGACCAAAACTAAGATTTAAATCATCTAAGGTTTTATTTTTAATCTTTTGATTTGAAATATCAAATATTATTGGTATATTTTTGTCTATTATTCCTGTATAATTAAAATATAATAAACCCTCTAAGCCTTCTCCTTGTCCAAAATTACCTCTATCTAAAGAAATATTTACCTCTGCATAAACAAAATTTATTACTAATAATAAAAATAACAAATACATTACCCTCTTTTTCATATACTTTGTATTATCTTTTAATTTTTAAATATTTTCCATTCTTAGATTCTAAAATTTTTATTTTTTCATTATCAAAATTCATTTTTAAATCAAGATAATATAAAAACACAGCCAAAGCGCCAACCTCTGAATGTGGTTGTTTTCCAATAGAAATATTAAAATCAGATTCCTTATAGAATATTCCAGAAACCTTACTACCACCAATTATAATAAGATAATTTTCTTTTTTCTTTCTAAATATATTATAATTTTCACCATACATAGTTAAATGTATTACTTTAAAGCCATTTTCTTTTTTTTCTCTTAAAAATTTAACGTCATCATTTATATATTCAATTTCAAACAAACCACCAAAATTCTTTACTGTTTTTTTAACAACATCTTCCATCTCTTTATCCTTTTGTCCAGAATAAAAAATCTTATCAGCACCAAAAGCCCTAGCAACTAAACAACAATGTGTACTTATCCTGCAATCCCTTGGCAATCTATGCCCTAGCCTCAATACCTCTATCATTTAACTCCTTTAATGTTATTCCAAGGACTATTTCTGGTGTATTATTGCCATCAATATTGATAATCTTTTCTTTATAATAATTAATTAATGGTTCAGTCTGTTTTTTATAAGTAATTAATCTATTTTCAATAGTCTTAGGACTATCATCAGCCCTTCTTATCAAACTACCGCCACATTTATCACAAACCCCCCTGACTATGGGTAAAATATTAGAACCATAAACCGATTTACAATTTAAACAAATTCGTCTAGCGCTTAATCTTTTTATAATAATCTCTGAGATAGATTGTAAATTAATAACATAATCTATTTCATTAATTTTTTCTAAATCTGTTGCTTGCTCTAATGTTCTTGGATAACCATCCAAGATGAAATCATTTATAGGTAAATTCTTTTTTAACAAGTCTTTAATTAAATTGTCACTAACTAATTCTCCTTTACTCAAAACATTTTCTATTTTTTTCCCCAAGGATGAAGCATTCTTTACCTCTGTTCTTAACAAATCACCTGTACTAATATGCTTTAATCTTAATCTCTTACTTAAACCATCAGCCAAGGTTCCCTTACCTGTCCCAGGGGGACCCAAAATAATAAATTTAACCAAAATAATCACCACTTTTTTCGTTAGAATATTCTTTTTTCCATCCATCTCTTATTTTCTTAGCATATTCTAAAACCTCTTTTTTAAGATC
>JAGVZW010000031.1 GCA_018302235.1 Candidatus Woesearchaeota archaeon | reverse complement strand
CTTGAAAGATCATTTAAACTTGGATCAAGATTATTATCATATTCTAATGAATCAGGTAAAATATCTGATTCTCCCTGAATTTCTGAACTAGAATCTTCAGTTGAGAAATAATCTAATTCTCTTAAATCTATAGGATTTATTCTATCTTCTAAAGAGCTATCAGTAGGTTGATAAAAATCATCTAAATTTTTATCTGCCAAACCTAAATCAGTATCTTCTTGAATTTTTATATCTTTATTTTGTACAGAATTACCACAACCTAAATATAATAAACTAGCTAAACCAGCTCCATAAATTGAATTTCTTGACCATTTATTCATTACTTACAAGTAATATAATTACTATTTAAAGGTTTTGGTGGCCAATAATGTAAAGTCCTTAATTTATTTCCCACCTTAAATGATTTGTTTATTATGGCAAAATTAAATAAAAAGAGAGTGGAAAAACAAAAGAGATTTGGACTTGCAGTTATTCTTTGTTTTGAAGCAAGTCTTAGAATTTAATCTTCTTCTTTTTTAGCTCAAAATACTAAGTAAACTTGATATACCTGATTCACCCTTCTTTTGGTGATTCTTAGTTGTCTAGCAACTACACTAGCAGATAAATTTTTTAAGGAGTTAGAACTATGAATAAAAGAGCTGGAAATTATTTCAGGGCCTTACAACTTCTAAAATATACACATATCTTTAAATATATTTTTAACAAATTATTTCTATGGAATATTTGATCTTTTTTAATAAATTTGATTTTGATAAAAATAAATTTATTTTTAAACTAAAGAATTGTAAGATACTAAAAAAAGAAGAGAAATATTGGATAATTGATACCAATAATTTAGAATATCTTAGGTCACTGCAAGAAATCTCAAAGATATTAACAAAAACAACAAACTGGAAGAGATTAAATTTTAAAGCTATTAAAAAGGATTCATTAGATACATTAAAAATTTTAGATAAAAAAACTTATAAGATACAAACAAAATTTCATGATAAAATCAAAATTTCAGCGAAATCCATTTATAAACATGTAAATCCATACTTAAAATATGAGGAATTTATATTAGAAGATAATCCAGAGGTTATTCTATTTATAGAATTTAAAAAAAGCAAAAACGAAATTTATTACAGAATATCATTTTTATTGACTAAAGAGCAAAATAAAGCAATAGATTTAAAATACCCATTTACAATAATAATAGAAAATCCAAGATTGGTGCAAGAAATTTCAGATTTTTTAAGGTTATGTTGGATATTTAAAATGCCATTAATAATCATAACAAAGGATAATATTGATACCTTATTAAATCAAGCAAAAAAAATCACTAAGGGAATAGATTATAAAACTTTTTCTTTGACAATAACAAATAATTTGCCAAAAAATATTACTTTAATTGGTTTTTCAAAACATGCACAAAAAAAAGAAATAGAATTAAAAGAACATTTAAAAACTAAGAAGCCTTTAGCCTTAGTATTTGGTGATGATAAATTTGGATTATCACAAGAAACAAGAGATAGAATGGATATTATGTTTCGTTTAACTCCAGAATTAAAAAAACCATTAAGAGCATCTCATGCATTAAGTTATGTTCTTGGGATTTATACTTCTCTAAAAATTTAATTTAAAATTCTATAACTGTTTTAATATCTTCTGAACTTGTTTCAAATGCTCTAGTATAGTTATCTATAGAAACCCTTCTAGTAAGCATTTTTTCGAGAATACCTGGCCATGTGTTTTTAATCTTCATAAAATTTTTAACACCTGTTTTATAATCTGATTTATTAGAATTTACTGCACCGAAAATTAGTTTATTTCCTAAAACTGTTTGTAAATTTAATCTTTCGATTGGAAAATTAATTTCTTCATTACCTCCAGTAATACTTGAGAGGCTTAAAACGCCGTTGTTTGCTAGGGCAGCCCATAAAAGAGGTATTATTTTAGCATTGCCGCTTGCTTCGTATATAAAATCAAATTTTATTTTTGTTCTTAAAAAAGCTTCAAAAGAGGTTTCTTCAGTAGATATATAATGCGCATCTATCGCCTCAACAATCTGAGATTTTTTATTACCGCTAGGGCTTCTTGCCATAACAAAGACATCCATATCATTTAACCTTAATAACATTGCTTCCAACAAACCAATTGAACCAGCGCCTATAACTAATGCTCTCTTAGGATTCCAACTTAACCTTTCTTGTATCCTTCCGACCTGATAAGTTGCTTTCTCAACTACACTTAGTGGCTCTAATAATACCCCAACACCACTATGTTCTTTGGGAATATAAATTAAATTATCTTCAGTATCAGTAAAATATTCTGCCATTCCCCCATGAACACCCTTAATTCCTGCTTCTGTATAATTTCCACTCGAACACATATCTTGATTACCCTCAAGACAATTATCACATCGATTATCATAACATGGTCTTCTAACCATTCTGACCACATAATCTCCCTCTTTTAAGATTTTGCTTCCCCTTACAACTACCCCTAAACATTCATGTCCGATAATTAAGTAATTTGAATCTGGTGGGGCCTCACCATAGAGGCCCATAATAATCTCTTTATCTGTCCTACATACTCCTGTTTCAAGTACCTTAACAATAACATCTGTTTCTTTCAAAGAATGGTCTATTAATCTTAAAGAATTCTTTACTAATGGTGTTACAGCTAATGCTTTCACGTTTTTTTAAGAAAGAAATAAATATTTAAGAGTTTTCTATTTTTAAACTAAATATTTTTCAATTAAAATCTTAAGAATTTTTTTTTCTATATTCCTCTGTCCATTTATGGTTTCTTGGTTTTCTTTTTAATTTTAACGTATTTTTCTCACATTTTTTAGAACAAAAATTAATAGTTTTTCCTATTTTATAGACAAATAATAACCCTGTTCCTTTTTCTATTTCTTTACCGCAAAATCCACATTTCATTATAAGTTCATTGGAATTGAGTAAGTATTTAAATATTTCTAGATAATTGTATTGTTAAGTAAAGCTGATCCTATTCTTAAAGAAAAAAGGATAGTGAAATTTACTTTACAGCTTACTAATTTTTATACTTTAAATTTTTAAACTATCTTTTTGCTACTCTTTCCACCAAAACATCAGTAACAGTTTTCCTACTATCTCCTAATGCTCTGTATATTAATCCAACTAGGTGATCATTAGGTAATTCTCTTCCAGAAATATACCTTTTAATTGCTATCGGTGATGTAATTAATTGTTTTGCTAACCATTTATAATCTTTTTTAAGAAAGTTTAATCTATTTTGAATATATCTACCAAAACGTTCACTTAAATAAGATGGTTCAACTTCATCATCATCAAACCTTATTCTTTTCTTTGATACTTTAGAAAATAAACTAGGATCTAGAAAACTCTCTGATAAATCAGCCATATTTGTAACACTTTCTAAACCAGTATCATATACAGAAAACCTTATAAAATCTCTAACTCTTTCAAAACTTGTAGGAGATAAACTTCTCATTATAATTTAATTACCAAAAGATATTTAAATTAACTGGTTATAATTAAATGAACTACCTAACAAAATATAATAATCTTTATAAAAGTAAAAGAAAAATGTAAATTATGACTGAAAGAAGGGGAAGATTAGTTCTAATATCGTGCAGTAATGGTCAAGAAACTACTCAATTAATTAAATCTCATTTGGAACGACTTTGTGAAAAAAAAAGAGAATTAAAAACTGATGAAGAAGGCATAGAAGAACAGCTTGAATTTATAGATTATACATCAAAAAAAGGAATACGTGCATTCAAAACAAATGTGGCGAGATTTAAAGACGGTGAAGTGAGACCAGAGATTAAAAAAGTAATCAGTGGAAAGGATGTATTTTTTGTTCAAAATACATATAATCCAATAGACACAAAATCTACAAATACAAACCTTATAGAACTTTTACTTACAGCAGATGCAATACGTCGATGTGATCCTGCTAATTTAACACTTATTCAACCATATTTAAGTTATTCTAAACAAGAAAGAACACAAGGAGGACAATCAAATTCAACGAGTACAATTTTAAGCTGTATAAAAGAATCAGGAGTAAAAAGACTTATTACAATGGAATTACATGCATTAGCTACAGAAGGATTTACAAGACCTGAGAATATGCTTATTGAAGGTCTTTATACATCTGCAGTAATTTTAGATTTATTACCAAAAATTTTAACAGATAAAAATGATGTCTTATTGGCACCAGATGCAGGGGCAGCAAAAAGAGTAAATTATTTAAGAACATGTACTGGATACAAAATAGATCATTTAGAAAAATATAGAAAACCAGACTCTTGTCATGAATCTATACGAGAGGAAGAAAAATTAGATGTAGAAGGAAAAAGTGTTGCAATAATTGACGATCAAATAGCTGGTGGAGGTACATTAGTAAGCGGAGCAAAACTAGCAAAAAAAGCAGGTGCTACAAAGGTCTATGGAATAGCTACACATGGTTTATTATTTGGAAATGCAGAAGAAGATATAAGAAGAGCGCATCAAGATGGACATTTAGACATGACTTACATTACTAATACAATAATACATCCTAGAGAATTCTTTCAAAGAAACCAACACATAACAGAGTTAGATATTACTGGTATATTAGCGCATGCTATATTTCAAATTCATACAGATGGGGATATAAAAAAAGTATATAGTCCAATATTGAGAAAAGCATTATGCGGCGATGGATATGACTAAAAATTTTTTTTACAAACCTCATTCAAACAACAACCAGCACATTTAGGTTTAGAACTACAATGTTGTTTAGCATGTTCAACAATTAAGGCATGGTATTCATTAAATATTTTATAATCTTTTTTTAGATTTTTATAAAATAAATCTTGTAATTCAGTATAAGAGATATCCTTAGAACACAAACCAATTCTAAAAAATATTCTTTTAGTATAGCTATCTATAACAAAAATTGGTTTATTATATGCATAAAGCAATATAGAATCTACTGTTTCTGGACCAAAGCCCCAAATTCCTAATAAATTCTCTCTATTAATTTTTTTATCAAATTTTAAAAATTCTCTAATCTTCTTAACCTTTTGATTGTAATAACCAGCACTTTTAATCATCTGAGTGAGTTCTATGTCGCTAAGATTAACTAATTTTTTTCTATTCAAAACATTGTTTTTTCTTAAAGAAGATAATGCTTTCTCAACATTTGTCCATGATGTATTTTGTGTTAGAATAGCACCAACAATAATCTCAAATATTTCTTCTTGACTCCTCTCTCTATCTTTAAATTTTTGAGAATAGATAGAATTACATGGCCACCAACCTTGTTCTCCATATTCTTTCAATAATAAATTATAAATCTTCCGATACATAAGATTAAAGATTATAAGAGATATAAATTATTTTCTAATTTTACTTTTTATTTTTTAAATTATTAATTCTTTTTACTTAATAGCTCACTTTTCTATGGGCTGTAAGGTAAATATCCCCTAAAAAAAGGATTATTTTGTCTATACTCAATAAAAATTAAGTCTACAAATATTTATTAAATAAATTATTAATAATTAAAGAAATATAAAAAATTAAATTCTAGTTAACCTGAAATACCCCTCAAGAGTACCGAGCTCACTGCCTGTAGCAACACGTAAACTAAAATTATGTTTATTCAGCCCTGAGCCTAAAGTAATTACTGTACCAGTAGGAATAGCATCATATTCTCCAGTAACAGAATTATAATGAACTGGTTCATATGAAATAACACAAGTTGGATCTGGAACACCAATTCTAGTGCAAATATTAGTTCCTGGATATTCATAGAAATCTACTCTCACAGGAATATCTTCATTACCATTATTTGTTATCTCCCAATCAGGAGTTATTGCTGTTTCTCCGGGCATAACTGTTAATAAAGACATATTTTGAATATCGCTACTTAACGGTTCATTAACTCTTAAGCTAACCCCCACGTCTTTATAGAAGGCAGCGTATACAACTGCAGCTATTAATACAACTGACAAAATACTTAAAACAATTAATTTTTTATTCATTTTTACCTCCACTTTTTAGATTGTTTTAAATTCTTAATTTATAAATACTTATATTACAAATAAATTATTTTAAAAAATATAAAAATTAGATTCTTTCGATTACAAAATGTCCTCTCAAGTTGCCGTCATTAGATTCTTGATCAATACTCATTCCCGCAATTAATGTATTTAAACCTGGATATAAAATAATGTTATTACCCTCACCTATTGGTTCATATAATATTCCATCTGTTTTATTCTCTTCTATAAAATAAATATTTATTCTAACGTTTTTTGTTCTTAGTTTATTATAGATGTGCCATTCTTCCCTTCTATCTTCGCCAGGATACATCTCAAAATCCATAGGCATTATCGTATCGTTTAACGGGTTGCTTAATATGTTCCAATAATATGTCCAATACCAATGCCACCACCAGTAATAAAACCATTTATAGTATGGATTGTATTTCTTAATTACAGGATCATTATCAAAACATTCTTTTTTTACTTGTTTATTCCAAGTATCACATTGATCATGAGTCCATCCAAGTTTATCGCATTCATTGTGAGTGTATTGTATACAAGGTACTGCTGTAACTATTGTTGTCACTAAAATAAATACCAATAATATTGTAATGAGTTTTGTTATCATTCTTTTCTCCTTTTCGAATAAAAAAAAATAAAATTCATGTTGGTTCAGGTGTAGGTTCTGGCGTTGGTTCAGGTGTCGGACAAGCTACAGCTTCAACTGTGAAATAGCCTTTAAATAATCCACCTTCGTCATTAGTTCCACTAATAGTCAATTCTACATTATGATCAGCACTTTCTCCTGCTGGCACATTTATTTGTTTGCCTGTAGTAAGATCTAAAACTGTTCCATCAATTTTTATTTCATATGTTGTATCTGCTGGTTTTTCTACTTCTGTATAATTCAGTTTTAAACACGCTGCTTCTGTTTTTTTATTCTCAATTGTCCATGTATCTGTAACTGGTGTACCGTATTCATAATCTATTAGATTAAACTTAAGTTCATCATATTCAATACCTAGTAATTGCTTTATTGTTATGTTAACTGGAATTTCTTTATAGAATACTGCATATACTCCAATAACTAGAACTGACATTGTTAGTAAACTTAATAGAACAACTAATTTTTTATTCATTTTCTTTACCTCCTTTTGCTTATGACGCGAATATCAGTAAAGAACTTTATAAACATTTATTAATTATTTATAGAATATTACTAATACACCAATGAAATATTTATTTTATAGAATATGTTTAATAAAAAAAGAAAAATTTAGATTCTTTCAACCAAGAAAGCCCCATTCATTGTCCCAATCTCACTACCGCTAGCAACAGCTATACCAATATCCATAGTGTTACTTGCTGGTAATAATGGGAATTCATATGGCAAATTATGGCTTAATGGATCACCATTAATATTTGTAACAAGAGGAGTATATGTCAATACACAACTCAGATTAGTTGGATCCCGTAAACATTCCTGTGAATGCGTTACAAAACTTAATCTAATATTTATAGGAGTTGCTCCATTGTTCGTAATAGGCCAATTTTCTGTCTTTATTTCACCAGGAAATGCTAAAAGAGTGAAATTCTGTTTAGTATCACTCAAAACCTCATTAACTGTCAATGTTACTCCAACATTCTTATAGAAGGCTGCATATACACCTGTAGCTATTACAGCGACTAACAAAAAACTTAAAATAATAATTAACTTCTTGCTCATTTTAACCTCCTTTTTATATAATCTAGTTAATTAAAACAAATATAAATATTTATATCAAATAAAATATCTTTTAAAAAAATGGAAATTCCTAAACATTTCATTGAAAGATATTCATTATTTATAAAAGATTTTAATATATTAACTATGCCATTGCCGAAGTCATTTAGAGTTAACACAATAAAAACAACAGTGAATGATATAAAAAAAAGATTTAAGGAGTATAATATAAAAATAACCCAATTACCATATTATAAAGAGGCTTTTATTTCAGATTCTCCAGAGATTGGAAAAACATTAGAGCATTTTCTTGGATACATTTATTCACAAGAAATAACATCAATGTTACCTGTTTTAATAGTAAAAAAAGAGTTAAAAAATGCTAATTTGGTATTAGATGCTTGTGCAGCACCTGGTTCAAAAACAACTCAGCTAGCATGTTTAACTAAGGCAACAATTATAGCAAATGATATAGATTACAGAAGAATAAAGGCATTAAAATATAATATAGAAAGAATTGGAGCAATAAACACAATATTAACAAACCAAGATTTGAGATTTTTTCCAAATATGGAATTTGATATAGTTCTTTTAGATCCACCATGTTCATCAGAGGGTACAACAAGAAAAAATCCTAATGTATTAGAACAATGGTCAATGCAGCAGATAATTAAACATTCCAATCTACAAAAACAATTAATTTTAAAAGCATATAACCTAGTTAAAAAAAATGGCATTCTCATCTATTCAACATGTACATTTGCCCCTGAAGAAAATGAAGAAGTTGTAAATTATTTGTTAGAAAAAACAACGGCAAGATTAGAAAAAATAATTATTCCTAAATTTAAAACCTATCCAGCATTAACAGAGTGGAGAGATAAAAAATATAATAAACAAATAGAGAAAACAATAAGGATTATTCCAGAATTACAAGATACAGGAGGATTTTTTATAGCAAAAATAAAAAAATGTTAAAAAAAATAGAAAAAAAGGAAGGGAAAAGATTATTAAATTTGTTGAAAAAAGAGTATGACATAGAACAAAATATCTTTAAAAACTATGAATTATATGAAAAAAATAATAAGATTTATCTTGGCCCGAAAAACATTATAGAAAAAGCAATTTCTTGTGGTATTCCCATTTATAATCTAAAAAGTAAAAAGCCATCAACAACATTTTTTCAAAGCTTTGGAATGTTTATAAAAAAAAATATAATAGATCTAAATAAAGAACAAACAATTTATTATATTGATGGAAAGGATATATTAATAGTACAAAATGAAAAGAAATATGTATTAGTAAAATATAAAGAATTCTCTATCGGTTGTGGATTAATTAAAGATAATATATTAAAAAATCAGATACCCAAAAATAAACAAATAAGATTGAAATATATATAAAAAGATTAATATTTTTTTCTATATTACTTTAATAGATGGCGAAGGATTATAAATTAGAAAATGGGTTATTATTTGAGAGATTAGATCAATCATATGAAAGGATTTTAGAATTAACATGTGATGGATTTAAAGAAATAAATCGTTTTGAATTAGTAAAATATTCTATGTTAGGTCTTTTAAGGAAGAAATTCCATAGGGATGATTTTGAAGAAGATGTTTTAAAAGAATGTAAAAGGTTTCAAAAGGTATTAAATGAAATAATTTTATTAAATCGACCCCTTATATATCCTATTGTTAGGTATTATGCTGCATGCAAGCAAATAGATTATGATGATCTAGTACAGGAGGGGATATTTGCCTTAAGGAGAGCAGCTATTGGCTTTGATAGGGGAAGAGGTATTAAATTTTCAACATATGCTAATCCTTGGATAAGACAGATAATTCAGAGATCTATTGCATATAATAAAACAATCAGAGTTCCAATACATATAGCTCTTCTTGGGGAAAGAATAGAGACTATAGGAAGATTAAATTTTAGAAAAGGGGTAAAACAATTAACATTAGAAGAACTTCAGGAGATTGCTTTAAAATATGGGTGGGGGATTAAAAAAATGAGAACGGCTATAGAAGTAACTTATCAGAAACACATTTCTTTGGAGGATAAGGTAGATAATGAGGATAAAATTACTGATCCTAGCAATAAATTACCTGGAATAACAGGACAGATTTCAGTAGAGGATTTATATGCAACTATTGAAACTAATTATATCTTTATGAAAAATTTAGCAACCCTTTCTCCAAAGATGGAATATGTAATGAGGAAAAGATTTATTGATAATTACACACTTGAGCATATTGCTATGGAATTAAATGTAACAAGAGAGAGAATCAGACAGATTGAAAATAGTGCTAAGAGAAGATTAAAAGCAAAGTTCTTATTTAGAGATTCAAATGATAAATATTATAAATCTTGCCTATAGATAAAATTTATGTTTTTGGATACTAAAGAACAAATTAGAAGGTCTTTAGATATTTATAAAAAATATGTTGATGTTTATAAAAAATATAATGAAAATAAAATATTGCAATTCAGTTTAAACTATTTTATCTCTTTGCTACCAAAAAATTCTAAAATCTTGGATGCTGGCTGTGGCACAGGTAGAGATTCATTATATTTTTTAGAAGAAAATTTCAATGTCCTAGCAGTTGATATATCAAAACAAATGCTAGAAGAAGCAAAAAACAGAGGCCTAAAAACAATAAATATAGATCTAGTAAATGAAGAATTAAATGAAAAATTCAATGGTATTTGGTGCATGTCTCTAATCTCAGAATTAACAGAATCAGAAGCAAAAAAATTAATAGCTAATTTTTACAAAATACTAGAAAATAATGGAATCCTTTATCTCTCTTTAAAATATGGCAGTGGTAAATTAAAATATAAAGATAGGAGATACAATAATATTACAAGAAACTTTGTATTTTATAATGAAAAAACTATTTTTAATTTGTTATATAAGTTTAAGATCATAAAAACTATAATTTCCTTAGATAAAGAGTGGATTGAGGTATTTGCTAAAAAATTATAACAGTTTTAGATCTATAACTAAAGCATTTATTTTCTCTGAAATATCTGGGCCTATACCAACACATGTCTTAGTTCCAGGTTCAAGAGTAGTTTTCCCTGCATCTATAATTAAAGCTGTAACTAATCTATTGTCTTTGGCTTTCTGATTGAATTTTAATAATTCCTGTTCATCCTTAACCTTTAAAACTATTTTAGGCATTCCTTGATCTCTCCATTCTTTTATAACATTTTTATCTGATCTAAATAGAGCCTCAACACAAGCGTGACCTACTTGAGAACATAATTTTCCTTTTGGTAATTTTAAATCTTGTCTAACTAATATTACCTGTTTATACTCTTTCATAAATTAAAATAACAATCAAAATTTATAAAGCTTCTCCAAAAAAATTACTAAAAAGCCTACAAAACACATTTAAAGAATAATATATTATTTTCATTATGAAAAAAACAAAAAGAAATATACTTGCTATCGCGGGAGTTTCAGGAATGGTATTGGGAATAGCATTAATAATTCCTTCATTTATGCAAGAAAAATATACAGTTGCTATATTCTCAGAAAAATATACAGTTGCTATATTCTCAGCAATATTAATGGTTACTGGATTAGTCTTGCTTGGAATTGCCTTTGGTGATTAAAATGGACAAAAGAAAAAACATTCTAGACCTAAAACACAACAAATATGTACAGTATTATAACACAACAATAGTCCTAACATTTACTTACATAATTGGATTAATAATTGCTATTACTACTCAAAAAATCACATTTAATATGACAGGAATAATTATATTTATATCAATAATTTTTCTAGGAACATGCACACACATACTTCTAAACTTAAAAGATAATCTTCAAAATACAATAAAAGAAATTGAAGATCTATAAAGTTTCTCCAAAAACTTGAAAAATAAAGATAAACCCGGAAAACATTTGATAAAACTAAATATTTTAAAAGAAAATATAAAAAAAATCTACTATTCTAAAAATAGCAAGATGAGCTTTAGCCTTGATCATTTAAACATTTAGGGTTCTATAAAAAAGAATTGGAAGGATTACCTTAGCTGGACTAGTTATTATATATAATCTTTATTTAGGGAAAAATTTAAAAATAATTAAAATTTAAAAAATCACATGAAAACTTATGTATATGAATCATTGCCATACATCAGTATAATCCTTTTGACTATAGGAGTTATTTGGTTGCTAAAGGATTT
>JAGVZW010000030.1 GCA_018302235.1 Candidatus Woesearchaeota archaeon | reverse complement strand
TATCTACTAAATAATGGTCCTATTGAGCGAAGCGAATGTAGGACAACTCTTCCGAGGTTATCGGAGAATTTTCGGAATTTTCTAACAAACAAATTTAAAAAAACAACCTCTTTTAAAATTATGATAGAAGTAATTATCTTTATTCTAATAGGTATATTATTAGGCACTATTTCAGGTCTTACACCTGGAGTCCACATCAATCTTCTCTCAGCTTTAATTCTAACAATTTACTCAAAATTAACAAATATTGATCCAATAATTGCAATAACAACAATTGTCTCAATGGCAATAACCCATACTTTCTTAGATTTTATTCCTTCAACATATTTAGGAGCACCTTCAGAAAATACAATTCTTAATATTTTACCATCTCATAAATATCTTTTACAAGGCAAAGCCTATGAAGCAATAAAATTATCAATAATAGGCAGTTATTTTGGATTAATTTTAATTATAATAGCTACACCCCTCTTATTAATTGTAACAAAAAAATCTTATGAAATTATAGAAATCTTAATTCCATATGTTTTAATTACAACATCCATAGTTCTAATATTTAAAGACAAACAACCGTTAAATTCATTAATAATCTTCACAATTTCTGGTTTATTAGGATACATAGTCTTAAATCTAAAAAATATAAATGAACCACTATTTCCATTATTTTCTGGGTTGTTTGGAACTTCATCATTAATTCTTTCAATAAAAGAGAAAATAAAAATTCCAAACCAAATTTTAACATCACCGAAAATAAAAATAAAGAACTTAATAAAAAACCTCAATTTAGGATTATTTTCCTCTATCTTAGTTGGTTTTTTGCCTGGAATGGGATCAGCACAAGCAGCTATTATATCCTCTTCAATAAATAAAAAACAAACAAACGAAGATTATATTATATTAACTTCTTCGATAAACAGTATAGTTTTAATAATTAGTTTAATAGCTATGTATACAATAAATAAGGCAAGAAGTGGAATTATTGTTGCAATAGAAAAAATTACTCCTGAAATGACACTAAACAATTTATTCTTATTAATTATAATCATACTGATTACAGCATCTCTAACAATACCTTACTCATTATTCTTAGCAAAAAAATTTTCAAAATATATTACAAAAATAAATTACCAATATCTTTGTACATTTATAATTATCTTTATTGTAATTTTAACCATACTTATTTCAAAACCATTAGGTCTTCTAATATTAATTACTTCAACATTTTTAGGCTTCTTACCTCAACTATTAAATATTCCTAGAAATCAATTAATGGGTTCTTTGCTAATTCCTGTAATTTTATACTATTTTTAAAATAAGAAAAATTATTTCTTCTTTTTTTTAGCAACAGTGGTTTTACTTTCCATTCTTGGTTTTTTTTGGAAGAATAACAAATAAATAATTGCTAAAATGCCCAAGGTATTTATAATTAAAATAGCTATAAACCAATACAACTGGTTATTTCTTGCTGTTTTCCACATAGCTATTCCACTCCAAATTAAAGACCAAATCCCAGCTATTGCTAACAAGGCTATACTTTCTGGAGGTAAACCACTAAAAAATATTGTACCAAACATAAAATATATTTAATAAACTATATTTATAAAGGTTCTTATTTTATTTTTTAAATATAAATAAAATATCTAGATTGCATTTATCCTTGTTTCATTTTTCTGTTATTCTAATGAACAAATACTTAATAGGAATGAGAAGTGAAAAGTCTTGTTGTTGGCATTATCAGTCTAACCAAATGTCAAAACTTTGTCGGATTCTTCAACTAGCTTTAATAAATCTTTCATAGTTGAGATTGGACAAACTTTACTGCCCTCTTTTTCTCTTGATTTTAAACAAGTTCCACAGGCTAATATTTGCCCTTTGTTTTTAATAAATGAATTAGTTTGTTCTTTTATATTGTATTTTTCATCCCAAATATCTTCAATTTCAACTCCTTTATTTATTAAGAAAACCTTTACTTCATGATTTGCTTTTATAGATGTATTTCCGAATCTAAAAGCATTCCAAACAACTTCTGTTTCGTTTGTGCTTATAACAATTCCAATTTTCATTTAAATTCCTTACTCAGTTCTTTCTTCATTTCTTCGTATTGCTTCTTTGTGATTTCTCCAGAAGCAAATCTTCTCTTTAGAATACTTAATGAATCTTGGTCATTTTTATCGGATTTACTAGCATTGATTAAAGTAACTATGAGCCAGATAATTAATCCAAAGAAAAGCAACATAAAGATAAATCCAAATCCCATCATACTATAACCACCCATTCCAAAACTTCCTATGAAAAAGAGGACAACAATTACAGCAATGAAAATCCATACCCACATGTTTTTATCATTTTCCATAAATATCATTCTCTTAGTTCCTTTTTAATTTCTTCAAATTGTTTTTTGTTTATCTCTCCTTTAGCATATCTTTTTTGTAAAATATCAATTGGAGTTTCAGATTCTTTTCTTTTATTTGTAACTTTATAAATAAACCAAACTATTAGAATAATTACTACTATTAAAAAAATGAACCAAAATATATTCCAAAGATTATTATAATAGTTTCCCATCATTCCTGAACTCATCATATTATTTCCCATCATGTTCATCATACCACCACCAATATCTTCGTTACAATAAAATCGTTTAGCCATTTGAATATGTGTTTGTTTTAAGCTATCAGAACCTTCACCACCCATCATCTGATCCATCATTTCGTGGGCTTCACCGGGGTGCATTTGTTCCATATAGTAATCACCAATTGATTCAAGTTGTTCATCTGTAAGACTATTACAACTAATTCCTGAATCTATAAGTTGTTTTGTTTCATCAAAATTATGCTCGTGAGCAAAGATTAAATTTATATTTAATAATAAGATACTGAAAATCAAGATTGCAAAAATTTTTTTCATCTTAACACCTTATAATTTTTCTTTAGTTTTTCAGTCAAAATCTCTTTTATTATATCAAATGCTTTGATGATTCTTGGATTCGTAAGTTTGTAATAGATATTTTTTCCTTTTCTATCTGAAATAACAATATCTTTAGATTTCATAATTGATAAATGTTGCGAAATATTGGCTTGGCTTAATTTCGTTTTTTCTATTAATTCTGTTACTGATAATTCTCTATCTCTCAATAAATTCAATATTTCTAATCTAGTTGAATTTGAAAACACCTTACACATTTCAGCATGAATTTTATATAATTCTTTCATATTAATATATTAGAATAACCTAATATTTAAATATGTTTTGGTTAGGAAATTTTCTCTTTATAAAAAACTTTTACATCAGGAGAAAAAATATACTGTTAGTCAATAGTTTTTTTTCTATTAGATTTATAAATAAGTTCCTATTTTTGGATCGCCTTTAAAGTTTTCTTTAATAAACTCAACCATCATTATATTTTCAGATTGTTCGTAGGCTCTTAATGCGCCATTTAACATGCCTTTTTTGAGCAATAAATCACCAAGTTCATTAAGCTTGATTTTATCATTTGCAGCCTCGAAGGACTGTGCAGCAATACTTAGTTCATTTTCTTTTATACATTTGTCTCCTGTTTCTATTAATTTTTGTTTGTCATTTAGAAATTTAAATACTTCTAAAGCATACTCTAATTTTAGTTTCTCTAGGCAATAATCTCCAACTGTTTTTAATCTTTCGGTGTTTTTTATTGCTTCAAATGCTTTTATAGCTTCATTTATATGTCCCTCTTCTAGACATTTATTCCCAACTTTTAAAAGCATTTCTTTGTTATCTGATAATTTATAAGCATCAATTGCATATGTATAAAGGCCAACTTTGGCAAATTCTTTTGCTACTTCATTTATTTTAGTTGTGTTGCTTACTTTAGCATACATTTTTAATGCGTCAGTTTTTTGATCTCTTCTTAAGAATTCGTCTCCTACTGCCTCTAGTAACTCTTTTTTTCTTTCTTCGCTGAACATTGAAAGATTTACATTTTCTAAGCCCTTTTTTATTAGGGTTGGTACTATTTTTTTGAAGCTACTATTATCTTCTTCTTTTTTATAATATTCATCCACTAAATCTGATATTTTATTTTTAATATGCTCAACCATTTCTTTCGTAAACAAGATCGTTTTTATATATTTATGTTTATGTTATAATATATTTTTTAGTTATATTAAAGTTTTGTAGTTATTAATTAGTGGAGATTTCATTAATTTGTAATTGAAGTTTGTTTTTGTATTCTTTAACAATACCTTTAGCTTTGATTTTTGTATCTGTTTTAAGATCAAGATTTGTTTTATATATTATAGATTCTATATCTGATGTATATGTTTCTATATTTATTACTGTTAATTTCTCTAGTTCTTTTATGTTTGTTATTTTTCCTTGGATGATTATTTCTTTATTTAGGAGTTTTTCTGAGAGTTCTGTTGCTTCTAGGGGGGTTGTATTTTTATTTATTATAAATAATGAGATTATTCCAATTAATGTGGTTAATATACTTATTTTAATCAGGGTTTTGTCTCTCATTATTCTTTTTTTTAATATGGTTTATGATTTACTTATTTTTTTCTTTAAATTTGTTTGTAAAGAAATTTCGAAGAATTTTCTTGATTTAAGAGATTTTGTTTTTTTTGGTCATTTTTATTAAAAGAAAGTTTTATAAGTTTGTTTTATTTATATATTTTATGGGTGTCTTGGATAAATTAAAATTAAATGATGGAAAGGATTATGATAATTTCTCAGAAGAGAACACTTTTTTGAAGAATACTATTACTTATTTAAGGGCCGAGGTTGATAAGTTTAAACTTGCTCCTTTGGTTGTATGCGATGTAAAAAGGATTATAGAAAATAAAGCAATTATAAAATTGCCTAATGGAAATCATTTTTTTGTTAATATTGGAAAGGGTGTCGAGATAAAGGTAGGGGATGTTGTTTTGGCAGAACAGAGGTCTTTGACTATTGTTGAAAGGTTGGATGACTCTTTGGGGTATGATGTTGATAGTTTTTTAATAATAGAGAAACCAAATGTGAGTTGGAGTGATGTGGGTGGTTTGGAGGAACAAATAAGGGAGTTGACTGAGGTTATTGAATTACCGTTGAAGAGGCCTGATCTATTTAAAAAATTAGGAATTGAACCTCCAAAGGGTGTTTTATTGTATGGTTTGCCGGGAACAGGAAAGACTTTGTTGGCGAAGGCAATCGCAACGAGTACTAATGCTACCTTTATAGAGATTGTAGCGTCTGAGTTAGTGCAAAAATATATTGGGGAGGGAGCTAGGCTTGTAAGGAATATTTTTGAGTTGGCAAGAAAGAAGGCACCATGTATTATTTTTATAGATGAGATTGATGCTTTGGCGGCTGGGAGAATAGATGTAGGTGTTTCTGGGGAGAGAGAGGTACAGAGAACGTTTATGCAATTGTTAACAGAGATTGATGGTTTTAATTCTTTAGGAGATGTGAGAATTATTGCGGCTACCAATAGATTTGATATCTTGGATCCAGCTGTATTAAGACCGGGAAGATTTGATAGATTAGTTGAGGTGGAATTGCCAACTAAGGCGGGTAGAAGACAGATTTTTAATATTTATATGAAAAATATGAATTTAGATGGGTTGGATTTGGATGTTTTACTGGAGAGAACAGATGGTTTTACTGGGGCAGATATAAAGGCAATATGTACTGAAGCTGGATATTTTGCTATTAGAGATAATAGGGAGTTTATACGAACTGAGGATTTTTTGAATGCAATAGTTAAATTAAATTATAATATGGAATATGAGGATAATTTAGCTGGTATTTATGGTTAGTTTTATATATTTTATTACTTTAAAGTAATTATGAATAAATTAGAGAACAGGATAAGAAGACAGAAAATTCATCTTAGAATGATTGAAGAGTTGGATAATCTTACATTTGCATCTTCTAATTTAAATGAGTATAGTAAAGAGCTTTTAAGATATTTATTATTTGTTTTTAAGTGTAAGGATTCTGCAATATTATGGAGAGAAAAGGATTCTTTTAAGGTATATAATTCTAGTTTAGAGGGGAATGATAGCTTAGGTCTTTTAGTGAGGGATATGTGTCATAAGAAGAAAAGAGGTTTAATTGTGAATTTATTAAAGAAAAGATCCTTATTATCAAAAAATAAAATTTTTAATTTTTTAGCAGTATTGGTTATTTCGAATAGATCTTGTGTTGGTTGTATTTTTTTATTAAATAAAATCAAGTTGTTTGAAAAGAGGGATTTTAATTTTTTAAAATTAATTGCTAAACGGGCTGGTATAGGTTATGTTTTTGTTAAAAATCATAGTGATTTAAATTTAAAGACCAGGGAATTGGATGCTGTATATAAGGCGGATAAGATAAGAGATAGTTCTGAGAATTATGATGACTTTGTACGTATTACCTTAAAGAACCTTTTAGAGACAATTAAGGGTGAATTTAGTTTTTTTGTTAGTTATTCTGATAATAAGGACGTAAAGGATTATTTTTTATATGGGATAGATGATGATTCTGAATTATACAATGAATTAAGGGAATTGAGTGATTATATTTTAATGAATGGAGATAATAATTTTATTAATTTAAATAAGAAAAAAATAAGGAATGTTATGTGTGTAATTTTAGCTATAAATAAAAATAAGTTAGGGGTGTTAGGGGTATCCAACCATGATTTTACTAGGGATGATTTGGTTTTATTGAAGGCTGTTGCTTCACAATTCGATACTGCTGTTTTGGATTCATTGGATAGGAGAAGAATAAAAAAAATGTTTCAAAGATATGTTTGTCCAGATATTATAGAAGAGTTGTTGATTGATAAAAAAGATCTTTTAAAGGTAGATCGTAGAGAATTAACTGTTTTATTTTCTGATTTAAGGGGGTTTAGTAGTGTTAGTGAGAGGTTAAAGCCAGAGATTATAGTAGATTTTTTAAACGAACATTTTGATGCAATGAGTAGGGTGATTTTGAAGTATGGTGGGATGATTGATAAATTTGTTGGTGATCAGATAATGGTTATTTTTGGAGCGCCTATTTATGTAGAGGATCATGTGTTGAATGCTTTGCATACTGCTATTGAAATGCAAGAGAAACATGAGGAGTTATTGAATAGATGGAGAAATAAGGGAATAAATTGCGGGATTGGTATTGGTGTTAATTTTGGAGGGATGTTGATTGGGAATATTGGTGGAACAATAAGAAGTGATTATACTGTTATAGGTGATAATGTAAATATTGCTGCAAGGTTGTGTAGTATAGCAGAAAGGGGGGAGATATTGGTGACAGGTGGTTGTTATGCTATTGTCAAGGATAATTTTGAATTTAGTAAAATAAATCAATTAGATTTGAAGGGTAAAAGAAAAAGGGTTGATGTTTATTCTTTGAGAATCAGGTAGTTTTTTATATTAGTAGGGGATTTATTTATTGAAATGGCAATGTGGCATAAATTTGATAGGCAGAAATATAAAAATAGGTATAGAAATAGTGATGAAGGGGTTGTTATAAGGGTAAGAATACCCATGGGAAGAGAGATATTGGGGATTCTAGAGCAAAGATTAGGTAGCTGTAGGGTTAGGGTTAGATGTATGGATGGGAGATCTAGAATATGCAGGGTTCCTGGAAGATTAAAGAAAAAACTCTGGGTTAAGGAAGGGGATGTTTTATTAATAGAACCTTGGGAGTTTGAAGGGGATGAAAAAGGGGATGTTATTTTTAAGTATACTAGAAATCAAGTTGATCTTTTGAAGAAGAAGGGATTGATGAATGAGATTGAGGAATTAGAGGAGTTCTAATTTATGGAATGTGTACAGGATATAAGGATTCCAAGGGATAGAATTGGTGTTTTGGTTGGAGAAAAAGGGTCTGTTAAGAAGAAATTGCAGAATGAATTTGATGTTATGATTTCTGTAGATAGTGAGGAGGGAGAGGTTCTTGTTTCTGGTGGGGATGGATATAATGTTTTTCTCTGTTTAAATGTTATTAAGGCTATTGCGCGAGGTTTTAATCCAAGGGTTGCTTTATTATTGAAAAAAGAGAATTATGCTTTTGAAATAATAAATATAAGTGATTATTGTAATAGCAAAAGCGATTTAATAAGGATTAGGGCAAGGGTTATTGGAAAATATGGAAGATTTAGGAAGCATGTTGAGGAATTAACTGGCTGTACAATGGTGGTTTATGGTAAAACTGTTGGCTTAATAGGGGAGTTGTCTATTGTAGGTGTTGTAAAAAGGGCAGTTGAAAATTTATTAAGGGGAAGTCCTCACTCTAATGTGATTAGATTTTTGGAAGAACAAATAAAAATGTTAAGAGGGCTTAGTCACGAATAATTTTTTTTAAGATATTTGATTATATTTAAATATTTGATTAACTATTTTTATTTTGGTGGTTATTATATTGAGGGCTAGACTTGAGATTATTATTGCTTTTATTATAATTATTGTATTTTTAATTTCATTGTTTAGTTATTATTCTGTTACAGGGCATTTTATTGGTTTTAAAATGTGTAAATTAAGTACAGATTGTGGTTTTAGTGGTTATGTAGGGGACTTATATTGTAGAGAAAATATGCTTATGCAGAATTATAAAACATTTTATTGTGAGGAGGAATATTGTAGGTTTACTTTAACTCCAAGAGTAAAGAAAATTTGTAGAGAGTGCGTTGATAGTGTTTGTTTATGAGGTAAATACTTTTCTTAGTTTATAACTCCAGTTTTTTCCTTCTGTTTTGTAGTTTTTTTCTATTTCATTTTTAAGATCATTTACTGCTTTGTGACATACAGTGGATAATATCCAATCTTCAACTGTTGTTGTAAATATTTTTTTTGAAGGAAGTTCTGTTTTTAATGTTATGGAATATCTTTTTCTTTTGCCAGTAATATCATATGTTTTTATTAAAACGTCTATTTTTTCTATGTCTTTTATAAGATATTGTATTTTTTTGTAGCTATTCGAAATTAATTTTTTAATTTTTTGTTGTTCATCTAGGTTAAGGTTTTTTAGGCCAGTATATTGGATTTGTTTGTTCATTTAGTTCACCTCGATTAATTTTTGAAATGTTGCACCTTTCTTTTTGGCTTCTTCAAGGGAGAGATTATAATTGCCATTTTTAGAGGTATTTAGCTCCTCTGGTCTTATAAAGTACCATCCTTTATTTTGGAATTTTATAGCAAATAAAGGTTCTGCATTAAATTTTTCTGCAAATTCTTTTAGTTGTTTTATTTCATCAGGATAAAGGTATTTTTTTATGTGTTTTATAAATTTGCATTCTATAGCTAGTAGTTTTTTTTTGTTTGATACTAAGATATCTGATGATGGTAGAGGGGTAGAGCCTGAACCTGCACTTCTAATAACACCCCAATTATTGTTATGAAATAAATGTATTAGCTCTCTTTCTGCTCTGGTCCCTTTTTTTTTCATTATTAAATTAAAAGAAAAGATAGTTTAAATGTTTTATGGATTAAAGGTCTCTTTGTTGTATTGTAGCCCTTTTGTTTTCTTGTGCTCTTCTACATGCTTCTTTTACCTGAAAATTAAGCACGAGGTTTAATTTTTCTGCAAATTCACTGCTAACATTGCAATCAGAATATTCTTTTACTTTTGATTTAACAACAATCATATCTTCAGCTTTTTTTGGTACAATGAAAGAATATGATAGATCTTTACCCATTATTGTTGCTCTTTTGTTTTCTTTAGCTCTAGAACATGCATCTTTTATTAAACTTACTGCTACTTTATTTAGACCTTCTGCAAAATCTCCTGCGACATTCATACCTTTTGCCACATCCTTTACTTTACTTTTAACAATCAACATATCACTCATTTGATAACACCTCCAATTAAGTTTATTAGATATGTTAGATTGTATTATTTAAAGGTTTTGGGTGGTTTTTTTTCCTATTACTATTATTTGGTAGTTTGTTGATCCTTTTTTTGTTATGATTTTTTCTTTTATTTTAAAGAATTTTTCTACTTCTTTTTCTAGGATATTATTTGGAGAATGTGTTAGGATAGAGATAAGGCCATTATCTTTTAATATGTATTCAGCTACAGAGAAGAATTGATTATAGAGTTTTTTTATACTCTTTTCTGAATTTTTTTTAGTTTTTGTTGGAAGGTGAGTTATTATTTTGTTTATTGAATTTTTTTCGAATATTGTATCTAAAAACTCTATATCATGCTGTGAGATTTTTATTTTAGCTTTAATTATTTTTGAATTGATTGTTGTTGCGTTTGTGTGTGGATAATATTTTGATGATGCATAAATTTTATTTGATTTTAGATAATTATAGGCTTCTAATATAATTTGTCCATCTCTGCAGTTTGGATCAATAATCACTTCATTATTTTTTGGTTTTATACAATAAGAAACAAGGAATGCTATTGTTGGATTCGCTGCTTGGGGGATTGTTTTAATGTGATACTGGCGTTTTGTCAGATCAATTGGATTTGAACCAATAATCAACTCGTTTTTGTTAAAATCTAATAGAATTGTTGTTTTGGGTTCTTTTAGATCTACTTTTGTTTTATTTGTATTTAGGATTAATTCTCCGATTTTTTCTTTAGTTTCTTGTGAATCTAAATATGTATTTTCTGTTTTTATTACGCTTACTTTAAATGTTTCTTCTACGTTTATTTTAGGAAAATTATTGATTAAACTGTTTAGATCTTTAAAATTAATTTTTGTAATGAAGTTATAGATTATAGTTGGCATTTGAAGTTGTTTTAATTCTTCTAACTTTGCTTTTATTATGATTCTTTCTGGTGAAATTTTTTCTGAGTTTTTGTTTAATTTTTCTTTTATTTCTTCTTGCAAAAATAATTCTAGGTTTTCTAAACAGCAGGCTATACTATTCGATTGTGAAGTCTTTGAGGTTTGTTTCATTTTCTAGGATCACTTTAATATTATTTACTTTAGCGCCGTTTGGTCCAATCTTACAAGAGGCTATAAGTTTATCTATATTTTCTTTTTCTCCTTTTGCGTGGATTTCTACATTATTCTCTATATTTTTTACATAGCCTTTAAGATTTAATTTTTTGGCCATTTCTTTAATAAATGCTCTAAAGAAAACCCCCTGTACTTCTCCTTCTAAGATTATTTTTAGTTGCATCCGATAACCTCGGAAGAGTTGTCATACCTTCCGCTACGCTTCAATAGGACTAAATCTTATTTAGTATATAAAAATATTTAAAGAAGATTTGTGCTTTTATTTAAGAGAAAATTTTTTATCTGTGAAGTTTACTACTAATTTTTTTATGTTTATTCTTAGATTTTTTTGGCTAGGTAAATATTATTTGAGTCATCTATTATTTTTATTTTTATTATTTTATTTAAGATGAATTTTTGATTTATAATCGTTATTGCTCTGTTTTTGTAAGATGTGATTGATTGGTCTTTGTACCACCCAGCAGCAAGTAATTTTGCATTTAGAACTTCGCCTTTGTTTATTGGTTTTTCTATTCTTTTTGTTTCTTTTATATTAAAGTCTTCTTTTGTTGCAATAAGTTTTATTTTATATTTATTTTCTAAATTTTTTAATTCTTTGTAGAATTTTTTCCAGTTCATTTTTTTTCTTAATTTTTTT
>JAGVZW010000032.1 GCA_018302235.1 Candidatus Woesearchaeota archaeon | reverse complement strand
TAGTTTGTGGTTTTCCAAAAATCTACTGGTTTACCTGGAACTTCATGACAGTTTATACAACGTGCTTCATATGTTTCAGAACCACCTATTTTTATTATTGGGTTGTTATACTACACTGGTTCTCCATTAAGTAATCTCTGGCTTTTTGTGGCTGGACCTTGATATTGCATACATACAGCCTCTTTTTTTGTAACATAATCAGCTAACATTGTTAGGCAAGCAATTGTTTTGAATGGTACACCTCTAAAATCTTCAGATAAACCTGCTACAATAATTCTTTTATCTCTTCTTAACACTTCAATTAAATCAATAACCTATAATCCATAAAATTGAGCTTCATCAAATCCAATAACTTGTGGATTTAATTCTTGAATTGATTTTTTTATATACTGTTCTGTTTTTGGGTTGTTTGATATGCTTAATGCTTTTAGTTGTCTACCGTCGTGAGAAACAATATTATCTTCTAAATATCTATTATCTATCTGTGGTTTAATTATAATGGGATTTTTTTAGCTATCCTTGCTAATCTTAATCTTCTTATTAATTCCTCTGTTTTTCCTGAAACATTGGTCCGCAAATCACTTCTAAGTATCCTTTTCCATTGTACTCTTTCATTAAATTCAATTTTTTATAATATTTTATAAATATTATTATAATGCAATTGTTTGTTCTGCTAATTTTTTTGTTTTTTGAAGATCTAATTGTTTAGCTTCTAAACTGTCTAATTTGTA
Source organism: Candidatus Woesearchaeota archaeon (assembly GCA_018302235.1). Lineage (GTDB taxonomy): Archaea > Nanobdellota > Nanobdellia > SCGC-AAA011-G17 > GW2011-AR18 > DATDVT01. The sequence continues at coordinate 39,737 of JAGVZW010000032.1, read as the reverse complement.
CAAACAAACCCTGTTTTCTGGATATGCTACAAATTTTATTTTTGCTTGTTTTTCTACACTAAATTCTTGTAAATCTGTTGTTTGTGATGAGTAAATATTATTTTCATCAAAGGTTTGTAATTCACAAAATTTTAGGTTTAAATTAGAGGTTTTTTTAGGAAGATTATTTTCATAAAGAGTAAATTGAGAATTAGAATATTTAATTTCAAAATCTGGAAATCTTTTTGGTTCATAATCTCCACAATATGTGGGTGTTTCTATATCTTTTATGTTAGATGTTTTTTCTTGGATTATATTAAAAAATAAATAATTTGTTCCTACTTTTCTATTTGGGAAATTTGTCGTTTGTTTTGAGGGTGAATCTGGAAGTTTTATTAATTTTTTTTCATCTATTTGTTTTTGTAAATTGGTTATTGCATCATTAAAAGACATTGAATTCAATAAATTTAATAGGGTATTAACAAACTCTTGACTTTTTGATGATAAAGATACTGGATTTGTTATGTCTCTTACTGTGACTTGTGTGATTTCATTGTTTGTTATAGAAATTGCATATGTTTGTAGTAATTGCCATCCTTTAATGGTGTTATAATTTATACCTATGCCTTCATCTTTTTCTTCATTAAAAATGTCTTTTGAAAAAAATAAGGCTTTTAAATCATTAATATACTGATCTTTTCTATTTTCTTGATATTTAATAAGATAATCTATTGAACTACCTTCTTTTAAAGGAAGATTATAAGATCCTGATAATGGATTTCCAAATTTTTTTAAATTATTGTAACCTTGTTCACATTTCATTTTTTTAACATTTTCAAATTCTTTATTTATTTCTGTGTCTTGTGTTGTTATCTCTATAGAGATTATTTCTTCTCCAAAGTAGTCTGATTCTTCTTGTGTAAGTGTTTGTTTATTCTGAATTTTTGTTTGAATGTTTATTGTATCTGAAAATGAAGGGCTATTTTCTGAAATGTGTATTAATGGATAGGCTGCAAAATCAGCTATTGGTTCTGTAATATATTTAAGATCTAAATAATTATTTTCAAAATAGTTTAAACCATCTTGACAAGATTTTCCTTGCAAAATTGATTCAATGTAATCTTGTGACCAATCTCCTTTTTCTAAATATAATTCTGATTCTGTCATTCCTCTATATATCTGGTTTTGTTTGATATTCCATGTGTTTAATCCATCTTCAGTTAAGATACATTGGATTCCTGCTACATATTTTTTTTCTGACGCATCATACCATGGGGAATCTGAAGAATAAATAAATAAATCTGCTTTCGCTTTATTCTTTTCTTCTATAGTTCCTGCTTTAATATTTGATTCTATGGTTATTATATCAGTAATGCTTGGGGTGAATTTTGATGGAATAATTTTAGTTTTTGGTTCTGCTTCGGCAAAAGATTCGTAATTTTTAATTAAATTATATCCCTCTTTACATGTTTTTTCATTTAATTCATTAAACTCAGAGATTGGTCTATTAGAAGTTTCTAGAATATAATAAGAATTAGCTTCTTCAAAAATACTAGGTTCTTCAAAAATTAAAGTTGGTCTGTAATAATTTACTAATTTCCATTTTGATTGCCCTAAAATATTAAGACTACACTGTACACCTAATGCTTTTGTTTCGTCAATTTTATACCTTATTTCTTCAGAATCTACAACAATATTTTGATCTATGAGATATCTTATTTCTTCAGATTGTAGTTCCTTTCCTTTTTTTGTTTTATAAGTGTTGATATATAACCATTCATTTGTTTGATCTTCATAGAGCTTACATTGGACTCCAAATTGTTTATCTCCTTTGAAAGAATATCTTAATTCTTCTGATAAAATAAAACGATTTAATTGTTTATTATTTAAGATTGAATCTTCTATAATAATTATGTTTCCTATTGCAGGATTTGTTGTTGATACATAGAGTCTGGGTAGTGTTTCTGAGGCTTGTAGTTCTTTGTTTTTAGAAAGTTTATTGTATCCTTCTTGGCAAGATAATGTTTTTAATTCTTGTAATATGTTTGGGTATAATTCTTTATTTGTTTGTATTATTTTTTTTCCACCCCAAACATCTTCGTATTTATAGTAATTTACTAATTTCCACTCGTTAGCTCCATTAGAATAAAGGACACATTGTATACCTAAACCACCTTTAGAATCTATTTCAAACCTTAGTTCTTCTGATTCTATAAAAGATGGTATCATAAATCTAATCTCTTCTGAATCCAAGCTTTGAGATTTAGGAAAACAATTTTGTATGGTGTTTATTAAATTACCAAATTCTAATAGTGGTGGAGTAAGTTTTGTAGAAATCTCACATTTTTGTCTATTTTTAAGCTCATAATTATTTGAATTAAAAAAAATCATATCTTGGTTGGATTTGTATATAAAATATGGAGATGATATTTTTTCTTTTTTACCTTCAAAATAAGCTACATCTTTATTTTCATAGTTAGTTAAATAAATAGGAGAACTTTTTTGCTTACTATATTTAATATCTTTATCAAAATCATACTGAATATTCCCTACTAACCCAAATAAATTGGCTAAATATAGATTATCATCATTTATTGTAGGGGGTTTATATGTTGTTTGTTTTGAATCTAATATTCCTGTGATTGGTGTTTTTTCTTCTTGTGTTAGGGATATTGAATCTTCTCCAACTAATTTTGTATTTTCTTTAATTGAACCATGATACAGATAAAATTCTGTTTGATCTACTGAATTTCTTAATTCTATTAAATAATCCTCTGGAATATTTAGGTTTATATAACAAATACAATCATCAGTTGGGGATAATTTGCATAATTTATAATTATCATAAAATGTAGTAAGAATTAATGATTCATTTTTTATATTTAATTCGCTTTTTCCCATTAATTCATCTAAATAGCTAAGTAAGGATGAAGCAGAAGATCTTATAGATGGGAATATTCCTATAAATAAACTAACTAGAACTATTGCTAATATTATAAATGAAATTATTTTTGCCCAAGGTGTTTCTGATGCCATTTTTAAAACCTGAAAATGTATTTAAGATTGCCAATATATGTCATTATTTTTTGTTTGGTTAGATATATTATTATAATTAATAAAATTAAAAGGGCTGCTCCTAAGATAAGTTTAGCTATTATACTTAATTCTATGTCTCCTTTTTTTAGCCACATAATTCCATTACCTCTTCTTTTGTTCCAATGAATATTATTGGTGTCCACTCATTATTTTCTACAAATATATCTCTAACCCATGTCCAAGTAATTGCGCTTGCTTTAAGTAAACTATTCATATTCTTCCAATTTAAATAATTTCCACCAATAAAATAAACATATATATTTTCTTTCAATTCTATTTCTTTGTTTTTATTGGGTTGAACTGGCTTATTTTTATAGATAGATTGATATAATGATTGACCATTTTTAATTGGATATAAATCAAGATATTTATAAAAATCCTTTATTTTTTCAGATTTTATTTCTTCTGAGGATGTTATGCTTGCACATGGGAAACAAAATAAATCTGTATTTGAAAAAAGAGCCTTAAACTCTGTTTCTCCAAAAAAGAAGGCGTCCCAACAATCATATACCTCATCAGCTAGTTTTTGATTAAATCCTGTTGTTTTCTGATTTTCCTGGATTTTTAGATCGTCTGCGTTAATAGAGATTGGTTTTTCATGCAACATTGAAATTGGAGGAACTTCACTAAATTCTGTTATGTCTAATGTTCCTTGTTTTACTGCAGAATTCATAAGAATCCACTCTTGAATGGCTCTTTTATTTGTATCTTGACTTATAGTAGTAAATAAATAACTAAAAATACCAATTAAGGTCATTACTGTTATAACTAATAAAATTAATTTTATTATTGTTGATGTTACTATCCCTTTTTTATTCATGGTATTATTTTTAGTATATTATATATTATTAAGATTAATAATGCAAGTACAAGTAATGTTAATATAATTTTAGCTAATTCTTTTACCTCCATCCCTTTTTTGTTCATATTGTATTAATTTTTTAATTATTTATAAATTTAAGCTATGCCTGAAGAGATGTTTTTTGCTAGGAGTGTAAATAATACTGTTGTTATACCTGCAATTAATATATATAACAAGCCACTGCGGATTAACATAGAACCAATACTGTGTTCTTTTTTTATTTTATCTGGACCTTCTTCTATTGTACTATATAAAATTATTAAGATATAGGATATTTGTACAACATAAAGGCCTACAACCATTTGAAAGAAAAATCCTGGAATTACACCAGCTACATTGAATAAAGATGTAATTGTTGACAAAGAAGATGCTGCCATTTCTTGTGTTTCTCCACCCTCCATAGCTAATGCTTGGATGTTTGTATTTAGCTGAACAATAATATTCACAACCATTGATGAGATTCCTACAACTATCCCTGCTATAGCTGGTGTTAAAAAATTAATTTGTGATTTCATAGATGATGTGATTTCTGCTAATAGGTCTTTTAATCTTTGGTTTACTCTATAGATTCTTTCTACGTAATTCGATATAGAAATCATTGAACGCGCTGCTATCTCTGGTGATTTCTGTGAAGATTCTAAAAGAACCTCCATTGAACTTTCTATTAATGGAGAGGGATATTTGTTTATTGCACCTATGTCTTTATCAAAAATTGCTTCTCTTATGCTAACACCTAATGTTCTTATATTTGTATCAACATCTCTAAAAAATTCTCCTGTTGGTGTGTTGTGCATTGTTTTAGATACGTCTGAGAATGCTATCTCTACAGGAATACCATCACCTATTCTATTACCGAGCTGGAATAATGATGCACTAAATTCTTTTTCTAATCTTTTTGTTTCTTCTCTTTGTTCAATTAAACCTTTTGTTTTTAATTTATAATAAAGACCAAAAGAATATGCTATACTGAGTGGTATAAAAAAACTAAGAATCAAAGCACCTAAACCAAATGGACCATATGTTGCTGATTCTACCCCTTGTATTGTTGTAACAGATATATAATTTAAGACTGGACCTATTAATGGCAACTCTATTTCAAAGGCTGGATCTAATGCATGCATTATAATTGGCAAAAAACCAATAAATAAGAAGAATAGTGCTATAAAAAAACATAATAAAAATGGGTCTGAACGCTCTTCTAGTTGCTGAGATAACACCTTTGACTCCCCATATCCTGTTGGGCGTTTAATTAACATAGAATACCCGTAAGCAAATACTAAAACTGGAAGAATAAGATTATATAATAAAGCAATATGATACCATTTTACCAAGCCACCTAAAAAAGAGCCTACTAAAGGAAATATTACTAGCCCTAATATAGGTAAAATTACACCTAACATGTGGAGCATTGTAATCGGATTTTTCAGGGTTTGTGCAAAGTCTAACATTTTTTCATATGTGCCCTCTAAAATAACATTCAATGCTTTGTCTAGTAGATCTAATCTTCTAGATTCTGTTGGTTCATATAACGAAGACTCTATTAAGTGAAAAGAAGTAACAAAGTCTAAGTTATGATTTCTCCAAAATTCTAAATACTCTTCTATAGATTCTTTTATTGTTGAAAATTTTCCTGTTTCTATGTTCCAAAATATTCTTATTAAATCTAATGATAATGGTGGTTCAATGTGTTGTGCTGAAAATTTTATTGCGTGTTCTAAATTTGATGTGTGACGCATATACATAACAATATAAAGAATACAAAGAACCATTTGATTAGAGGCTTGTAATCTCCACCTTGCTGCAAGGTAAATTGGGTATTTTAATAATAATCTTAATAAAATTATACCTGAAATAATAAATAATAATGGCCAAAAGAATGAAATTTCTTCTAAACTGCCATATAAAGCATATTGCAATCCTCCGATTAACAAACCAAAAAGTACAAATAAAAATGCTGTAAGGGTTGATAGGGATGCTGCTCCTGATGGGGTAATATTTAAATGTGCTGCCTTTATGGCCTCTATTAATTTTATTTCATCCTTTACTGAGGGTTTTAAAGACAATAAAGAGTCTGCAGTATTACAAAGATCCTCGTATGTTGTTGTTTTTTTAGATAACCATTCTTCTCTAAATTTTTCATATTGCTGAGAAAATTCTTTAATATCTTCTGATGTTACATCTCCAACACTCTCAATATCTATGTGTTCTGATAATTTTGAACGATATTTTCTTAAAATGTCTTCTACCTCTTTTTCAGCCATTTTAATATGGTTTGTAATTTTCCTTTATATGTCTTTTTAATGATTCTTCCCATTCAAAAAATATTCTTTTTGAGTTTAATTCTCCTGTTTTGTTTTTTATTTTTTCACTTATTCTATGTAGTTCATCATTCATAAAAATTACAGAATATGCTTCTATTAAATCTGGAATGTTGGTATTTATTGAATAATTAACCATTGTTTCTTTTATTTTTGCTCTTAGTTCTATGTTTTCCCATATGGCATCCCAGTTACCAGCCCACTCTCTGATTTGTGCTCCAATTGCTTTTAAAATAAATGTGTCTCCATTAATTAATTCGTCTGTTGGCTGTAGCATATCTGTTTTTGCATCGTATTTCATTAGATCTACAAAACCTTGTTCTCTCAATGGGTCTTCTTCCCATTCTTTTCTTATTTCTGTGATTTGTACAATTCTTCTTTTACTAGAAAGGCCATCTGCTGATCTTATTGGATTTGCAATAACTATCAAGTCAGTTGCTTTAAATGATGTTTTTGGAACTTTGAGATCATTAACTACCCTATCAAAGACGCCATATGGTGAATCTCCGTGAATAGTTCCTGCTACTACGTTTGCTAAGGCGCCCACTCTCATTGCTTCGTATAGTGCCAAGGCTTCTGTGCTCCTAATCTCCCCTACAATTAATGAAGAATCTCCTAATCTTAATGATGTTCTTATTCCTTCCTCTGCTGGGATTTCTGATCCAGACTTTGCTAGTGCGCTTCTTACCTTCATTTGTTGAATATTATACCCTAGTTGCCTTAACTGTTCTGTTGGAAGTTCTAGGGTGTCTTCAACTGAAATTATTCTTGTTTTTCTAGAAATTTCTACTAGAACAGAGCCTAAAAGGGATGTTTTTCCTGATCCTCTCGTACCTGCTACGATAATAGAACGCGCACCATCTATTATAAAACTTAAAAGACCTGCTGCTAATGGGGTGAGCATTTTGTTTTTGATAAATAAACATAATGTCCATGGTTTATCTCTGTGTCTTCTTATTGAGAATGCTATCCCTGTTGGATTAAGTGGTTTTGTAATAATAGCTATTCTAGCCCTTGCATGGGGCAAGATGAGTTCAGTATCTAATATTGGATTTGCTTCATCTAATGGGCGTGCAGATATTAATCTAAATTTAGAGGCCCAAGATTCTACATCTTCTGGTGAGGGAATTAGATTTGTTACACATTCGCTATATATCCCATGTACTATAAATATTGGTGTGGATCCAGCTGGGCTATTAACAGAAATATCTTGAATATTTTCATCTAATAATAGGGTTTCTATGAAACCAAAACCAACTGTTATCCTAACTAAAATGTTTGTTAATTCATTTATTTCTTGAAAATCTAGATTAAGATTTTTATGTGAAGCAAGTTCTATAATCAAATCCCTACCTATATTAAAAAAATTTTCTCTCATTTTTTCTGGTTCTATAAATTCTTCTGTCTTTGGTTTATGTTCAGAAAGAACCTTTCTTGCTAGCTCTATAAGTCCATATTTTTCTTCTGTGAGTTGAAATTCTGGAACAATTAGGTGATAAAGCGGTTTTATTGTTTCTTTGATATTAAAAATCTGTATATTTGTATTTGTATCTAGTTCGTAAGCATCTATTTCTTCTCCCTCTATCGGGGGGTTTGTAAATAAACGTGTATAGAGAAAATTTGGTGATGATAGTGGTGAAAGAATTTTTTGATATAGGGAGCGATCATTTATTGAATACCCTTCTAATTCTGATTCAATCCTTTTAATTAATAATGTATTTCCTAAAAGATTAAATAATTCAGTTAAAAAGTCTAAATAGGCCTTTGCATGCTGCTCATATTCTTGTTCTGTGTGCTCTATATTTATTTTTTCATCCCTTAAGATTCTTTTTGTTTCTACGTAGGCTCCTATGGGGTCTGTTTTTAAAAGATTTAGGATTATGTACTGGAGTGATTGCAGTCTTTGATTGAAATATTCATGATCTCCATAATAACCTAGTGCTGCTTGAACTAATATCTTTTTTTGTTTTAAAAACATATTATATATTTGAGCTATTTCACTTAACATTTTTGTTTGGAGGGGGCTATACTCATATTTTTGTCTTTGATGAAAGACTATCCTTGTTATGTTTTGGATTTGAGCAAGAACATCTATGGTTTTAGCCATTATTAATGGATCAGATTCTATGGATGGAATAATAGGATAATTAAAATAATTTACATGCATAACCTTATTATTCCCTTCGTTTACAACCTCATGTTCTCCTGGTTTAGTTGCTTTTTTAAATAGAACCATAAGTGATTCATTGAAATTTAACTAATAAAGTTTATGATGTTTATTCTTTTAATTAATGCTTGGGTGTTTGGTTTAAATGATATTAAATATAATAACTTTTATTAGTATGTTTTGTCTTTTCTTTTTGTGGTAGAAGAAGCTCAGGAACAAGAGATGTATATTGATTTAATTTCTAGAATTAGAACAATAGAAGGCAAATATAATTTATTAAGAGATAGGACATTGGTTATAAATCAAAATATGGTGTTGCAACATAAAAAATTATTGAGTAATATAAATATGATGGATGATGATATAAAACAATTAAAATCAGAAATATTTCAGATTACTGAAACATTAAAACATGCTTTAAAGGATATAAATCAATACGCAACTAAGGGTGATGTAAGGGTTTTAGAAAAATATATTACTTTCTGGAATCCTTTAAAATTTGTAACTGAAGAAGAGGTTATTAATTTATTAGAAGAACATAAAAAGAAGGTAAAATAGATGGTAGAAGAGCAAAATTATAATAATATAAAAGCTGGTGTTTCTGGGGTAATAGAGGCTCCTTCACCATCTCAAACAAGTGAAACTCCTGTTTCAGTAGAAAGTGCACCTATGACTACTGAAATGAATGGTGGTTTTTCTGGGGGTGGAAATGAAGAATATTATAATGAAGAGAATGTTGCTCAAAATATAAATATAGATACTGATAGAATACATGAGATTGTTGAGGCTGTAGTAAATGAAAAATGGGACAATTTAATGGGAAATTTGGGAAATTTGACCTTGTGGAAGGAAAGGGTTGAAAGTAATATTACCGCTATGAAACAAGAACTAGTTAGAATAAATGATAAATTTGAGAATATGCAGAATGCTATGGTTGGAAGGGTTAAGATTTATGATGATAATATTCGAGGAATACATGATGAAATGAAGGCTCTAGAAAAGGTATTTGAGAAGATATTGGATCCTTTGGTAATGAATATTAGAGAACTAGGAAAAATAACTGAAGAGATAAAAAGACACCATAGATAATTTTATTTTACTTTATCTACTAAAAATCTTACTACAACACTTGCAATTATAAGAAGAAATAATGCGCTTAACATTCTTGGGTGTGTTAATGTTTTAACTGTTTCAGATGTTGGTGTTGTTTCCCCATCTTCTCCTGTTGAATATGGGGATAGGGTTGCATCAAAAACTTGTGTAATTGCAATAAAAACTATAACTAACATTATTATATATACTGGTGAAGATCCCACCATCTCCCATATTTCTCTATATGCTGTTTCTGGTTTTTCTCCGTACCCAAAAAAAATAAATGTACCAAATACCATAATTAAAACAATTACTACGAAAAACAACCATGGAATGGATGCTGCAATTACTTTAGATAGATTACCTATAAAAATAGATAATAACCCTATACAAAATGCTGCTACAAGATTAAGTTTTGTTACATTTTCTCCAAATATTTTAGATTTTTGTAAAAATGCATAGGCTGCTACAAATATAAATAAAAACACGACAACTGGCAAAAAATATGCTAATGCTGATGTATCCATTATTGATGCCATTATTAGTCCTTTAATCCTTGGTTAAACATGTTATCTATTTTTGTTAAAAGACCTCCCTTATTAGGTTCATTTTGCGTTCCTTTTCTTTTACCTGTTATTATTATTGTAATAATTATCAATAAAAAAACAAGAATACCTATTCCTAACAATGTTTCTTGGTCTTGTTCTGAAATGCCCCAACTAGTTATATAAGTACTGAAACCAATATCTGGGGATAAAGCAATTATTATTGCTATTATTGATATTATTGCTGCAAATGTAAATAAGGTGCCTTGCAGCCCTTTATATTCCTTACCAGCTAACATTGCTATAACCAGTAATGCCATTAAAAATATTATTATAATTAAAGATACTCGTGGTAAAAAATTATTTATTGTTGCTACTATACCTTGTTGTACTATTAATAAAAAACCAACAACAAATGCTACTACTGCATTAATATTTGATTTGTCTGTACCTAAAATTTTTGTTTTTTCTAATATTGCAAATATGATTGCAAATATCAATATGAAAGGTAATAGGTAATCGTATACACCAATGTTTTGTAGGGTTTGTATTATATCACCTATATTAAAATTTATTGCCATTATTTTGCTCCTGTTGTTGACTTTCCTGTTCCAACAACTATTAATATAGCTATTATTACTACAACTAAGACTATTAAAGACGTGACAATTGCACCTGAGAAATTATTTAGAGTATAATTAAATGCATAACTTAGCCATGATTCTCCTGTACTTGTTGGTATTGAATTTAAGAATATCAAGATTACTAAAATTAAGAGCACTATCATAAATATAATCTTGGTCCATGAATATTCTTTGAAAAACTCTAATTCCCCTGTTTTAAAAAATGTACCTATTAATAATAAAAAAGAGATTAAGATTATTATTAAAAATACAATGTTTGGAAGGGCAGTATTAATAGCGTTAACTACTTTATTGGCTGTTACAACTAAAAGGCCTAAGACAAAAGCTACCATTGCATTGAGATTTTTTTTACTTGTAGTCTTATCTCCAGAGCCCTCTACACCTAAGATCCTTGATTTTTCTAGTAAAGCAAAAGAGATTGTAAATATTAATAGAAATGGTAAGACTATATCAAATAAACCAAATTCTTTAAAAAAATCAATTGCATTGCCTAATACTGTTTCTGCCATTCTACCTCTTTTATATATCAAAGAAATTTTATATTAATAAAGGTTTTTGTTTGGTCCTTTTGGGACCTCCTCTTTTATATATGTTATATCTCCTTTTTTGTTTCTTATCACATTTAGATTTTCTAAATGTTGGAAATATATCTGACATTTCAGGCGTTTTCTTCTATTGCTTCATCAAAACTAGGTAATGCTGATCTTGATATTATCATTATATTACCAATAGATTTTACTAATTGGTGTGGAATTGTTACACCTCTTGCACCGCTTAATACTTTGGTTAATTGAGAATGTTTTGTAGATTTTACTCTCCAACCAAAAACCTTGTTATTAAGAATTATTGATTCTTCTATGTCCCCATAATAATTGCCTTCATCTGTATAAACGGGCATGCCTATTAAACTTGTAACTTTTAGTGTTCTTACCATTTTTTACCTCCCTTTCCTTAATAGGAACTTATTTAAATTTAAATAGTTTTCTATGTTTTATGGAAATATATAAGAATTTAATTGTTATTGGTACTTCCCATATCTCTAAAAATAGTTTGGATGAGGTAGAATTAATTATTCTTGAAAAAAAGCCAGATATTGTTGCTTTAGAGCTCGATAAAGAAAGATTTTTGGCTCTATTAAACAAAGATAATGTTGAAAAAAAGAAGAAATGGGGAGAATTAAAAAAAATAGGTATAAAGGGGTTTATTTTTGCTTTGATGGTTGAATGGATAGAAAAAAAACTTGGTGACAAGGTTGGTGTTAGGCCTGGCGAGGATATGCTAAAGGCAGCTGATATTGCTAAAAAGGAAAGAATTAAGATTGCATTAATAGATCAAAAAATAGCTTTAACCTTGCAAAGATTAAATGAGACTATAACATGGAGAGAAAAGGGCAGATTTTTTATAGATATATTAAAAGCTATTCTTGGTTTTGGAGAAAAAATAGAATTTGATCTAAATAAGGTTCCTTCTGAAGAATTAATAGAAAAAATGTTATTGTATGTAAAAAAAAGATATCCTTCAATTTATACGGTCTTGGTTCTTGAAAGAAATCTACATATGGCTAAAAAATTAAATGAGTTAATGAAAAATTTTAATTTGATTGTTGTTGTTGTTGGTGCTGGACATGTAGATGGGTTAATAAAAGAGATTAAAGAGCTGTAAGTTTAGTTAATGTTTTTTTATATTCTTCTGTTAGTTGTTTGGTATTTTCTAAAAAAAATGCAATTTGTCTAGTAAACTCTAATTTTGGCTGCTCTAGATCTTGCAAGGCGTTAGAAATTTCTTTTAGATGATATAATTGATTTGAAGAAAATTTTGCAAATTCTAAGATATCTATTTGTTCTTGCTCAAAATATTTTTTTTCTTGTTTTAAGGAATATAAAAATCCATCAAATAGTTTTTCAATGGTTTCAAAAGAAGAAACATATTTTTTTATATTTGGCATGATTCTTTTTACAAAATAACTATAAGCTTTATTTACAAAGTTTTTTGTGTTTGTTTCAAATTCTAAAATTGTTTTTTTTGTTTCTGGATCTTTAATCTGTTTTAATGAAGAGGTTAATTGGTCTAAACTGTTCAATAATAATCTAAAATCATGAATTAGTTTATCACTTGTGTTTATTCCTATTTTGATAGATTTACCTTCTGTTACAAAATCAATTTTTAATTTTGTAATTATTGAAAATCCTGTTTCATTATATCTTTTTAAAGCATTTAATGCTTCACCAGATAATGCTGCATTATTAGTAACGGCTTTATTTAGGATTTCTGTTTTATCAGTATATAAAGATTGAAATTGTCTTAATAAATTTGATTGTTTTGCTACGGTTGCTGTACCTATAATTTTTTCTAAATTTGTTAAATCTTCATTTATCTCATTTATAACGGACAATTCTCTTTGAGAACTTACATTTATAATCTTGCCTGCTTCTTCTAGCTCTGTTTCTCTTTCTTCTAATTTCTCTGTTTCTCTTTCTGTTACTTCTAATTCTGTTTCTAGCTCTGTTTCTCTTTCTTCTAATTTAATTCTTTCTGGATTTGGGTGTGTTCTTCCGTTAGAGTCTATTACTTTTTCAGGTAATCTTGATTTTTCTTCTTTTAGATCATTTAATTTTCCCTTTAATTCTTTGCTTCTGACCTTATTTTCAAGTTTTTCTTTTTTTCTTTCTAACCTGGTTTTTCCATCTGAAGAAATTAAATTACCTAGTCTATTTAATAAGCTACCTGTCCCTTTGCCTGCTGCAATAACACTTTTTTCTGTTGCTCCGATTGTTCTTTCAATAATTCCATATTTATGTGCTAAATAAAAAACCAAAACTAAGCCAAATCCGAGTAGAGCTATAGTGAGTATATATGCCATAAATAAAATATGTTTTTTTGATTTTTAAAAGTTGCTATTAAAAATTGTAGGAAGATTTAAAAAAGAATAAATTAATAGAAATATATGTTTAATAAAAAAGAGATATTTAGCTTAATTATAGCTTTAATAATATTAACTTTTGTTTTTGGATTTAATGATAAATCTGAAGTTTTTGTTTTTACAAATTGGTTAAGCCATTTTTTGTATGTTTTTTTTGTAGTGTTAATTGTTTTGTTTGTTAAGGAATTGGGTCATAAAGTCTTTGCTTTATGGAGAGATTGTGATGTTAAATTTGAAATTTGGTCTATAAAAAGTTTGTGGTTTAGTAAGGCTTCAGAATTTAAAAATAGGTTTAGAATAGGTTTATGGTTGCCTATTTTTGGTACTATTTTAACAAATGGTTGGTTGCCTTTAACTTTTGTAGGAGAACATAAAATAAAGGGAAACAAATTATTAAGAACTGGGGGGGTTTGGGTTAAAGTAAGTGATTATGAACGAAATTTGATCTGTTTTGGTGGTTTTGTTTTTTTGGGCTTATTTCTAATAATTTTAAATGTTTTATCTAGAAAAATAGGTATGGATATTGATTTGTTTGTGAGGGTTATTTTTTTTGTAATGTTATTTAATTATTTACCCTTCCATAGATTAGATGGTGCGTATATCTTCTTTGGGGGAAGGTTTGTTTATATTTTTGGTTTGGTATTTTTAATTTTGTGTTATCTCCTATTTTTTGTATCTTTTTGGTTGTTTGTTATACTTGGCGGGTTGATTGGTTTAATTTTAATTGGGATAATATTTTATAATTGGACAAAATGAGCTGGAAAGAACTAAAGTATTGGACAAAGGGAGCAATAATTGGTTTTTTATTTAGTGTTTATATCTATTTAGCTAAGCTTTTAACAAATTATTATAATACTGGGCTTTGGCATGACTTAAATCCGAAAGTAGATAGTGGTTTTTTTTTGTATTATTCTTTGCCTGATTTAAAATATTCTTTATTTCATTTGATATTCTCTATATTCGTTGGTAGTTTTTTTGGTTGGATTTATGGAATCTTTAAAGAAAAATATAGACTTTTTAGATTTAAAAGAAAATGGGGAATAAATAGATATTAATGGATTTTGTCTAAACTTTGATTTACTAAAAAATCTGCTGCTTTTTGATGGATGTTTTCTCTGGAAACAGTATGATATATTACTTTTTTAAAATTTTTTTCGTTGGTTTTTACTTCTTGTAATAAAGATATTAGGTGGGTAGCTTTCACTTTATATATTCCTTTGATTTGTTTAATAACCAATTCTGAGTCCATGTTAATTTCTACTTCTTTAGAATATTTTATTGCTAATTTAAGTGCTTTGATAAGTGATTTATACTCTGCAATATTATTTGTTGCAATTCCTATGTATTCTTTGTATTCTTCTAGTTTTTTATGATTTTTATCCCAGAGAACTATTCCTATGGCTGCTTTTCCAGGATTTCCTCTAGAACCGCCATCACAGTTAATGTAAATCATAATTATAATTTTAATTATTAGATTAAATAAGTTTTGGTTTTATTTCATTCTTTTTCTCTTTTCAGCTGCATCTAAATAGTTTTCTCCAGAGGATATTGGTTTTCCTATTTTCTTTTCTGCTTCTATTTTAGCATTACCTACAACTTCTCCGCTTTCTTTTGCTGCTTTAGAAGAAAATAAAGGTTAATTTAATAATTCTGTAAATTTAAGATAGTTTTTTAAAAAAATTTTTAAAAAGTTTGGGTCAAAATGCTCTGGCTTTGTTCTACCATCTCCTTTACTCATTATTTCGTATACTTTCTCTGCTGGAATTGCCTTTCTATATGGTCTTTCTGAGATTAATGCATCAAAAACATCTAATATTGAAACGATTCTTGCTTCTTCAGGAATTTCTGTTCCACCTAATTTATTAGGATAACCTGTACCATCAAATCTCTCATGATGGAATTCTGCAATTCTTTGGGCGCTTGTTAAAAGTTCGTGTGAACCATATCTTGCAATACAATATTCAAGTATTTTTCGTGCATAGTTTGGATGCTCTTGAATAACTGCAAATTCTTCATTTGTTAAACTTGAGGGTTTGTATAATAACCTTTGATCTACATAGACCTTTCCTAAATCGTGTAACAATG
This sequence comes from Candidatus Woesearchaeota archaeon, assembly GCA_018302235.1. Taxonomy (GTDB): domain Archaea; phylum Nanobdellota; class Nanobdellia; order SCGC-AAA011-G17; family GW2011-AR18; genus DATDVT01. The sequence continues at coordinate 24,029 of JAGVZW010000032.1, read as the reverse complement.
AAGCATTTTTTATTTCTCCAGGATTTCTACCAAGTAATTCATAAAATTGTATTGAAAAAATACTCACTTTTCTAGAATGATCTTTTTCGCCTGGCTCTGGAAATGAATCACTTAATCTATGGATAAGACTAATTGCTTGCTTTCTCTCTAATCTTCTGTTTAAGGTTTGGATTTCTGTAGATAATATTAAGCCTCTATTTTGCAGAATTAAATTGGGAAGATTGATGAGTGTATTCATCTAAAATTAATATGGCTAGAAAGTATTTAAACTTTATTGGAATTTTCTGAAAGTTTGAGTTGATCTATATTTTAATATACTCCTTCACTAAGCACGTTTATTTCTTTATCTCCTCTATAATATTTAAGATTACATTTCGGCAGATGGCTATATGATTCTGCACTTGCTTCGACAATTAAAGTTACTTGTAAACTACTAAATATTTTAAGTTTTAATTAAATTTCTTCAAACTTTTTCTCAATATCCTCTAAGTTTAAATGTATTGCATTTATCTCTTTCATCCTAGACAATGCTCTTTCTGTAAAACCCTTTTTTGAAATAAATAAGAATTTATATTCTCCTGTGAAATTTATAAGCTTTGCTTTTCTCATTAAATCATCAACAACATTTATGTCTAGTAGGTCTTTAGTCCATTTGACTTCACCTACTAATATTTTTTTAGCTTTGTAATTGTATGCAACAATATCTACTTCTTCTCCTGTTCTATTCCACCAATTACCAATATTCTCAAAATCTAAGAGATAGTCATTAAATTCTTTATTCATATGGGCTATGAGTAATTCTTTACATATTTTTTCAAATACTCTTCCAATATAGGCATTAAAATTTTCTTTTATATTTTCTTCTACAATTTTAATATTTCCTAGATTCAATGCTGTTTGATTTGGAAAAATAAATTTATACCAAAAGTTAAAGAAATTATCTTTTAAACAATATCTTCCAAGACGTTCTTTACCTAATACAGGATCACTTCTTCCAAGTAGTTCAAGTAATTCGTCAAGTTTTTTAATATATGCTGGAAGAGTATTTGTATCTATACCTGTAAGGTCTTGTATTTCTTTAAGGTTTTCTTTACCTGTAGAGGTTGCTTGCAGAATTGAATTATATTTAGCATGGGTTCTTACGTTTTCATATTCTAATAGATTTTTTGGTTCTTCGAATAATTCAGCACCTTTTTTTAATAATAATTCAAATATTCTCTTATAAATATCTCCTTGTATTTTTTTTACTTTTTCTAGATAATATGGCGTTCCTCCAAATACTGCATAAGTTATTATTTTTTCTTCTTCATTTAATTCTTTAAACATTAATCTAAAATCAGAGTATTTGAAAGGAGATATTTTTATTTTTGTTGCTCTCCCATATAATGCACCTGCTTTACTGTTAGTTATTTTTTGTATCATGCCTATTGATGAACCTACTAGGATCAATAAGATTTTTTTATTTTTTAATTTTAGATCCCAATAATTCTGCAGTTGCGTTATGAATTGAGATGAAACCTCTAGGAATCTCTGAAACTCATCAATTACTAAAACAAAGCTATTATCTGATTTTGATGCAATAAACTCTAGAAAATCATTAAAATCTACAAACTTTCTTGTTTCTCTTAATTGTTCTTGAACTGTTTTTGAAAGAGAGTCTAATATTCCTTGTTTTTCAACTAAATCTACATAAAAATACATTTTATTCCCAGAAATTGATTTGATGAATTGTCTTATTAGTTCTGTTTTTCCTACCCTTCTTCGACCATAAATTACAAACATTTTTCCAGTTTGCAAATTATTAAACTCTTCCTTTAACAAGCCAAGTTCCTGTTTTCTGTCATAAAAAGTTATGTTTTCCATTATATTAACATGTTAATGTTATAATATTAACAAAATAATGTTATATATAAATGTTTTTAATTTTAGAAAGGGTTAAAGATTATCTCTTGCTCCTTTTTTCTTTGCTTTTCTTTTGGCTCTAACTTAATTACAAAAAAATATTTAAAAATATCCACATAAATAATTTAATTTTATTAGTTTTTAGATTTAGTCAATTCTTGAATATTTTAGGCTTAGGAAAGTTATAAATAAATTCTAAAAAATGAATATATTAGTGCCCATAATAAATTTGTTTATGACAAATTTTAATTCACTTCTGAAGCTCAATAAGGCAAAATAGATATTGTTTTGTAATAATTATTGAGTGGTCATTTTTAAAATTAATTATGCTTAGATAATTTAAGAAATAATTAAATAAATTAGTAGATTAAAATATTTAATAAATTCTAATACTCTTCTAGAAAAGAATCTAGAGGGGATTGAACTTGCTTAAGTTGTGCCTTTGAAACCTTTGTGTAAAATTGAGTAGTTTGTAGATTTGAATGGGCCAATAACTCTTGAATAATTCGAATATCTGTACCAGATTCAAACAAATGTGTGGCAAAAGAATGCCTTAATAAATGACAGTGTACATGCTTCTTAATTTGGGCCTTTTTGGCTATTCTAACTATTAAATCCTGGATTGCTCGAGTAGTAACTGGTCTATTTTTCTCCCTATTAGGAAAGATAAAATCTGAATTACTTACTAGTTTTTTGTATTCTTCTAAATCTTTTATTAAAACCTCAGAAAGTATAAAGAAACGGTCTTTTCCACCCTTTCCCCTCTTAAGCAAACCTGATTTTTCTAGTAAATTTACATCTGAAAATCTTAGTTTTGCTACCTCAGAAACCCTTAAACCTGAGGAATACATAAATTCGATTAAAAGCTTGTTTCTAATGGATCCTGCATGTTTTAACATAGACAGAATTTCTTCTTTTGTTAAGATATCTGGTATTTTTCTTTGTTTTTTTGGAGTTTTAATTTGAATCATAATATTTTTTTTAAAAAAATCGTGATAGGTAAATTTTAAGGCTGATTTTGCTAGGGATACTGAGCTTAAATCATAGTTTTTTTCTGATATAAGGTATGCTAAAAATTCTTTAATTTCGTCTTCGGTAGCTTGGTCAATATCTTTTTTTAAAAATTCGTAAAATTTAGATAAAAAAAATCTATACATTCTGATGGTCTGTGCACTTTTTCCTTGGATTTTTAGTTCAGTTTCTACTTTTTTTTTAATTTCTTGGATTTCCATGGATTATACGCAGTAAAACCTTCGTATAAGGTACATTATACGAAGGTTTTTAGTAATTTTGTTTTATATCATAATTTTAACTATTTAATTAAATATTTTGCTAAAATGCCTAAGCTGATTATAATTACTAAAAATATAATTATAAACCATACCCAAAATGATTTAAAATTGATTTTAATTATTGGGGACCATAGGGAAGGATCTAGATTTTTTTCCAAAGATTTTATTTTGTTTTTAATATCAAATTTTTTTTGTTTTTTTTGTTTTATTTTTTCAATTGTATTTTTCATAATTTATTTTAATTTTATTATTTTTTAAAGGTTGTGTGTGGTTGTCTAATGGGTTATTTTTCTCTTTTTTTGTTTGAATTTTTATAAAATTATAAATTTTAATAAAAATAATTGAGTTATAATAAAACAGTTATAAATTAAAAATATTTAGATATTTATTGTTTTGAAATATTTTAAGAAATGATTAAATCTTTTAAGCTTATTAATTTGAATCTTAGAATTTGTTGTCCATTGTGTTCTACTGTTTCTAAAAATATTGATTCTGGATGGACTCATAATTGGTCTTTTGGATATTTTTCAGATTTATAAAGCGCTTTGTAAAGAACTAATTTTTTTCTAGTTTCTGAATGTAATACTATGCCTATGACTTCACATCTTTTATCTTTAAAATGTTCGTAAATCCATGGTTTTCATTTGGTATTCATTTTTAATTTATTATGCGTTTCTTTTAATTAATTCTAAGCATTTTAAAGCATCTTTATAATATTTTTCGCCTACAATTTCAGGATGTTTCTTACCTAACTTAATCAAATATTGAGTAGCAGTAAGGCTTAATTCGGTAATATTTAAGATTTCACTCATTTTTTCATTTCTCCTTTGTTTTTTTAATTTTGATTTGATTTTTTAATGTTTTTTTTGGTAAAAATTCTTTTGTTTTTTCTGTAATTGTTATAAAAATTTCACGACCTTTTCTTGTTTTTTTAATAAACCCGAGGTCTTGCAAATTTTCAGTATAAATTGAGATCATAGATTTAACATCATTGTATGTTTTATTTGGATAAAGTTCTTCTGTTAGCATCTTCATTGGAATCCATTCTAGTCCTGATTCTTGTAAAATAATGGATAATGTATAAAGGAAGTTTTTCTTTGTATCGGTTAAAGAATTCCAGAGAGATTTATTAATATTTTCTGGTTTGGAAAACTCTGTTAATGTTGGTATTGTTTCTTTGACTAAGGATTCTGGTTTAATTTTTTTTTCTTCTGAAATTAATTCATAAAGTTGAGAAATTTTTTCTTCAATGTTGCTTATTTTTTTATCATATTCTTTGAATCTTTCATAGTGTTTATTGTGGTGCTGTTCAAGTTCTTTTATCCAATCATGAAATTTTGTCATATCTGATTTTATGTGGTGAAATGATGTTCTTACTGATTCATTTAAACTACTGATTTTAGAATCCATGTGAGGATGCTCATGCTCTCTTTTTCTTTTAAAAATACTAAACATGATAATATTAAAATCATTTTAATATTTATAGTTTTTCATAAATTTTGCACTTGACAAATATACACAAGATATTTAAATTAAAATTACTAAGATTTATTAAACTAATTAAAAAAACATTTAGTATGATTAAAATATTTTAGAAATGATTAGACTAATTAACTGTTTAGTTAACTGTTAACTAAACAGTTAACTAAGTTAACTAAATGTTTAATAAATTGTTTAATGCTTAAATTTAGCTGTTTAATGCACAAATTCTTAGGAATTCTTTGGTAATTGATTTAATAGTTTAGTTAACAGTTAAGCAACAGTTAACTGAATTCAGTTAACGTTAACTGTACATCGGAAACAAAAAATGTATATTTTACCTGAATGTTTTCTATTCTGGTAAGAATGGGTTTCGGTATCCTTGAATATGGGGGTTACCCCTTGATTTCTTATGGAACTTTCTGTTTAAATATGAAAGTGAGAGTTCGTTAAAATAATGGCTTTGGAGTTAGTTTAAGGCTTGTTTTCTATAAAAAGTGATAGTTTGGTAAAAATAGATTTAATTTTTAATAAAAAATATGAAATTTATTGAAAAGTGATAATTAACTCTCGAATAAAGTCTTTTGATAGGGATCTTCGAATCCATAAAAACGAGTAATTAGCTTACTTTTGAGGCCTAAAGATTTAAATTCTGGGATAATAAAAAAAACTGTTTTTTGATTATTTAACTTTTGTTTTGAAAGTGGAAGACCTTTCTTGATAATGGTGCTTATATAACCTCTAATACAAGATTCTGAGAGTTTAATTTGCTGTGAAACTGTAGCATAAGTGGCTTCTATTTTATCATCTTCTAGTTGGTAGATTGTTAAAAAAACTCTTAATTCTTGCTTGGAAATGTTTCTAAAAATATCATTTATGTTGGTTTTAAAGGATTTAATTGTTTCTAGTTTTTGCTCTTGAATTGCTTCTTGTTTTGTTATTTTTTTAAAGAAATTTTCCGAAATTATTCCTTTTGATAGCTTAAAATCAGAATTTTCTTCTTTTTTTTTAGTGATTGGTGATTGATTAACGGGTGATTGATTGGTGATTGATTGATTATCTGGCCTAATTGTGCTTGATTGGTCTAAAAAAGTATTATTTGGGGTTTCCGACGTGTGCTTAAGTGCTTGATTGCTTGTTGATTGATTGATTGCTTGTTGATTGATTGATTGATTAACCCCATTTTTTCCAGTGGAACTTTCAAGAATAGGTGTTTTAGCAGGATTTCTTGTGGAATCTTGATTAAAGTGCTTAAAATCCTCAATTCTGGCTGAAATTTGCTGAATTAAGAGGTTTTGTTGATTGATTAGGTTTTTGATTGATTGGATTTCTGACTCTAAGTGCGAAATGTGTTCTTTTACCTTAGAAAAGGAGTTTTTGAGGTTATTCTCTAGGTTTGAAGATACCATAATTTAGAAATGAGAGTTCGTAAATATAAGGATTTGTATAAAAAATTAGAGTGATTGATTGAATGTGTGTTTAAACGGTGCTTGGTGATTGATTGATTGATTAATGAGTACTTAAAGAATCTGCGTATAATATGATAAAAAATATATTATACGCAGATTTTTTAGGAAAATGAGTGTTGGTGTGCTTTTCGAGATAAGACCTATAAACCTTGTAAACTAGTGACCGATTGAGTGCTTAATGAGTGCTTAATGATTAAGCACTATTGCGTATAATCCTTGAAAATATGTTTTATATCTTGATTTTTCAGCGTATAATGTAAAAAAAATAATATTATACGCTGATTAACGGTTAACTAAACTATTGAAAAATGATGGATAGAAAGTTAAAAACAGAAGAGAAATGCTTTCGGAATGTCAAAATATGGGGGTTGTTTTTTTTAAAGGGATAAAAATTTAGATTGCATATAATGTAAAAAAAGTAAGAATATACGCAATTTATCATACTGTGGATTATATGTGAAAGATTTAGTTTTTGTTTGGTTTTACTCTTGGTAATTGAATGTGTGGGGGTAAATTAACTTCTTGTGAAAGATTTAGTGCTTTGACGTTGCACTTAAATAGTATGGTATTAAGAATTTGAGACATGATATCTGTTGGAATGCTTTTGTCTTTTTCCCAAGAAGATAAATATTCTTTTATTTTTTCAGGAGAATCCATGTAAACAACGTGACCTTCTAATAAGGTATCACCTGCAGTACCATAATTTACTGAAAATTCAAAAATAAATTTTAATATCTCTTCTGATGGGCCAATAGTAAGCTGCTCTTGTTCAACGTGAGTTATGTTTAGATTAGAATTTATTTTATCATTATTAAATTTATCTTTTCTTTCTATATTCATCTTTGTGAAATTAAAACCTACTATGGGCATAATGTTTTGTTAAATTGATTGCTATTTAAAGATTTCTACATTTCTTCTAAAACATCTATTCCTAGTAAAAATAAGGATTGTTTTAGGACTATTCTAAATGATTTGATTAATTGTAATCTAAATGATTCTTCTTTTGTGTTTAAAACTTGGCAAACATGGTAAAACTCATTAAACGTTTGGGCTATAGATAGTGAATAATTAGCTATCATATTTGGACTAAATTTATTTTCTGCTAATTTAATTGTTTCTTGAAAATTCAATAATTGTTTAATTAACTTTAATTCTATATCATCTGGGGGATATAGACTTATTTTATTATATTGCTTGCTTTTTCTTAATATAGCTGATGCTCTAGCATAACTATACAATATATATGGGCCTGATTCACCTTCAAAATTAAATGCTTCCTCTTTATTAAACGTAATTAATTTATTAGTATCTTGTTTCAATATAGCATATTTTATGGCTGCTAGGGATATTACTTTGGCTCTAGTTTCAATTTCTTTTTCTTTTAAGACTGGAAATCTTTTTTTAATTTCATATTTTGAATATGAAACCATTTCTTTTATGAATTCAGAGTATAATATATTATCTCCAGTTCTAGATGACATTTTTCCGGTTGGCAATCTGATTAAATTGAAATGTATGAATGTAAAATTATGTTTGAAATTCATTAATTCTAGGGTTTTTGCCAATTGTTGAAAATGTAGTTTCTGTTCTGAACCTACTACGTTAATAGAATGGTTGATTTTATATTTTTTAAACTTTTTTTCTATTAATGCTATATCTTTAGATGGATATAAAACAGTGCCATCTTTCCTTAAAAGAACCCATACACCCAAATTATATGTTTTTAAGTCTATAATTATAGCACCTTCACTTTCTTGGGCTATTCCTTTTTTAAGAAGATTTAGTGATATTGATTTGGCCTTTTTTTCTACTTCTGATTCAAAAAAATAAATATCAAATTTTGTGTTTAGCTCTTTATATATATCTTCTAAAGCATCTAAACTGAGTTTTCTTGTGCGTTTCCATAATGTGATTAATTTTTTGTCTTTTCCTTCATAAATGGCTTTATTAATTCTATTTACTTCTTCTTGGTTTTTTTCATCTTTAGCTAGTCTTTTAACTGCTTCAACATAAATAGAGGCTATCCAAAACTCATCTTTTTTTAATTTCTCCTTAGGATGATATTTCTTATAACACCATATCCATTTAGCTACGTGCATTCCTGTATCACCTTGATAATTGGCCCTGATTACTTTTTTTCCTTGAAATTCTAGAATTCTAGAGATTGATTCTCCTATGCTTGTGCCCCTAATATGACCTATATGGAAGGCCTTATGGGTATTTGCTTGAGAGAATTCAACCATTATTTTCTCTTTAGATTTTTTATTTTTGATTTTTTTAATTTTTAATATTTCTTTTACTAAAACTTTTTGGTCTATAAAAAAATTGATATATGGGCCTTTTATCTCTACTTTTTTTATATATTTAGGTAAATTGATTTTTTTTAATAAATCTTGTGGTGACAGCTTTAATTTATATGATTGAATAGCTAAATCTCCGAATTTATCGTTGGGGGGAATTTCTAATAATATATCTAATTTTAATTGCTCTTTAAGCTCTTTTTCCAACTGATCTTTGAAATTCATTAATGTGTTTTATATTAATAATTAATAAATGTATTTGTATTAAAATATGCTATCTAAGAACATATTTGCGATTTATAAGTTATAACGAAGAATTAAAATAAATTAAAATAGTGCCCATAATTATGAGTTTTATAAGATTAAAACAGAGAGTAAATTCTAATGGCAATGAATATTTATATGCTTACTTGGTTAAGAATGAATGGAAGAAACGAAAGAAAAAAGTAAAACAGATAGGAAATAGATATATGGGTAGGGTTTATAGAATAGATATATTAAGAAGTATGTGTTTTAATGATTTTGTTGGTGATGATAATTATTTTGAAAAAAAAGAGGTTGTTGAAATATTTAAGGATTTGATTCTTTTGGAGCTATGGAAGTTTGGTTTTAGTAGGATTAAAAATAATAAATGGTGTAATGGTTTTTTTACAATTGATTTAAAATATAATACTGTGTTTGGCAAAAGGGGAGAGGGGGTTGTTTTATTATTTAACGAGGGATTTTTATGTGACTGGAGTTTGAATAGATTAAGTAACTTCCGTTCTACTAGGGATTTGGGTGAAATGGGGGTGAATATGGGCAAATTACTAAAATTGTGTGGTGTTGATTTGGAACCTGAGATTTTTGTTAAATTATATGGGAAGATTAGTGGTGAAGAGGTTTAATACTTCTATATAGTAGTTATAAATAGAAAGGTTTAAATAATTTGTTTTGAGGAATAATTTATGATACCTCCAGAAAATCTAGCTAATTTTGAAAATGGTGATAGGAAGAAACCATTTTTAACTCTTAGATTTTTTTCAAGTTCTTGAACGGAATAGCCAGAACTTTGTAAATCATTAAATACATCTCTTTTGTATTGATCTGATTCATGAATGTTTGAAAAGGTGATTACACTATTGGTTAAAGAATGTTCTAAAAACCAATTTACTCCTGAAATTACAGGTCTACTGTGTCTAAAGTTATCTTTATACATTATTAATTCTTCCAAACAACTTCTTATAACAGGGGATTTGAAATTTAACACCTCTGGGGAGGATTCAAAACCATTATTTGGTTTAAAGATTTATAATTTGAGAACTAAGGAATATATTAATTTAGAAAGATATCCTGGAAGTTTAAGAGATTACGAAAAATTTCAAAATGAAGAAGGTAATCTTGTTGTTGATGACTCTGGATGGCAGTTAAACATACCGTTTTATAATAAAGAAAGATTGATAGAATTAGCAAACCTTTTTTTAGAAAGAAGTGATAAGGCAAAGAAAACTCATTGGAAAGATGCTTATGAAACCCCAATAATCGTTATTGGAGAAAAAGCTTTAGAGTGTAAAGATGAACTTATTGGATATAAACCCCTTTCAAGATTTATTTTTGAAAATTTATTTATTATTTAATGCTGTTCTTAGTATTGTGAAATAGTCTTTTGTCATAAAAAAAATCAATAAAAATATTTAAATTAATTGGTACTGTTTTGTTAAATTCAACCAATCACATGCCTTCTTCTGTTAAATTAAAACATTCTAGACAGAATTTATCTTCAATAACTTCTGTTTCAATAAATTCTTTACAATTATTGGTATCATCTACAATACTTTTATTTGTACATATATATTTTCAGTAGTACACACTAAGGTTAATATTAAAAATAATACAAAAAAAATAGGATTTCATAAATATTTAATACTCATTATGTATACTGTTTTTTAAATTCCATTGATTGTTTTTATATTATTTAGAAGTTTTTTATGTTTTGACCAATCTAAGGCACTCTCTAGAACCTCTGTTATTGTTTTTACTGGAATAATTTTAAGATCTAAAACTATGAAGTTGATCTAAATATTTTTTTCTTCCTTCGCCCTCAAGTATAGTTTTTAATCTATTCAACTCCTGTAATGTGTAAAACTCTATATATCTTTCTCCAATTCCTGAATTTGATAAACCTCTTTTTGCTTGTTCTTCTGAAACAACCCTATAACTACCACCAAGATTATTTTGCTTTAAGACTATTCCTGATTTGTTATGAATCTCGTTCTCAACTCTTTTAATTCTAGAGATAATTCTATCTAATTCTTCTGTTGTTCTTACTAATTCCAAGTCTCCTACAAAAACATCTAAGGCCATACTTTATTAAGAATAAAAAAGTATTTATAATTTACTATTGTGGCTTTTTGTCAACATATTCTTTTATGAATGCATTGTTACCTAAACATTTTTCTTCTATAAATCCAAGATCAATTAATTCTTTATATTGTGGCAATTGAATTAATTTTTTTAAATTTTCATTGATAACAAAACTTACTTCATTTGAATTTTTATTTAAAACAAATCTTGTAATTGAATTGAATTGAGGTAACTCATTTGAATAACCTAAAACTGATTCACCTAAGAGTAATACTGGGGTTTCATATGCCCCCCTCCATGGAGATCGAATATTTTTCTCTTCTTCTGTTTCAGGTATGAGTAATCCTTGATTATTATAAATGTCTTTTCCAGATTTTCTTAAAAATAACTTAATTAAATTGAACAATTCTTCTTTACTAGAAAAAAGCATATCTAATTGCCAACCTTGGTTCTCTCCAATTAAATAACCAAAACTATTACTATATTCTTCTTTCTCTCCCAAACATACTTTAAATCTTTTTAAATCTATAAATTTATCTGTTCTTATATCTCTCACTCTTAGGGATATATAAGGTACCTCTTCTTCATCTCTTATTAAGAATTTTGGACTCCATAAAAATATAGACAACTTCTCTCTAATACTCTTATCTAGTTCTTCTTTTGAATAAGACATTGTTTCTAAATCGCTTAACATATCTTGCTTATAGGTTTTAGTTTCATGCATATGACTAAATGTTATTATTCTATTGGTTTGTGGAGTATAAATGTAACAATTATAACCTGTAATTATTGGATCAACAAAACCTTCTTCATCTCTTCTTATGAGTAAAAAATCTAAACAAGCTCTAATTGCTTCTCTTTCTGGAATATCTGTTAAATCCTCTAATTTTATCATAAATTTTATGTTTTTAAGAGAATATTTAAATCTTTCGTTTTGTTATTACTTATTAGTTATTAAATTCCATTGATTGTTTTTATATTATTTAGAAGTTTTTTATGTTTTGACCAATCTAAGGCACTCTCTAAAACTTCTGTTATTGTTCTTACTGGAATAATTTTAATTTGTGATTTTTGTTTTTCATTAAGAATAAGATCTTTTTCATTTGAATATGGGATTATTACTTGTTTTATTCCACCTTCAATTGCGGCTTCTACTTTTGCTGTAACTCCACCAATAGCTAATACTTCTCCCCTAATAGATAATGAGCCTGTCATAGCTATGTCTTGTTTAATTGGTATTTTTTTAAGTGCTGAAATGATTGCTGTTGCTACTGCTATTGAAGCTGAATCTCCTTCTACGCCTTCTGATGAGGTTTGAAGAAATTGTACATAAATATCATATTTTTCTTTAATATCTTCTCCAAAGAATTTTGAAACTAATCCTGAAACATTTAGAACAGCTTCTTTTGCTATCTCTCCCAATTTTCCTGTTGCAACTATTTCTGCTTTTTTTCCGCCGTGGGTTACTTCAGATTCTATTGGCAATATAATTCCAGAATAACCTGAATCTGTTCCTATAACTGCTAAACCATTTACTCTACCAATTTTATTTCCTTCTGTTATAATTATTTCATATTTTTTCTTTGCTTCTATATATTTGTCTGCAATTTGCGTTTCTAAGGATCTTGCAATTTTTTTTGCTTTTTTTATGTGTTCTGCTTGAACATATTCTGATCCTTCTTCTAGTGCTACATCACCTGATGCTCTGACTAGTCCACCTAATTCTCTTAATCTTACAGTTATTTTTCCCGAGATACCTGCCATTTTTCTTGCTTCTAATATAATTTCATCAATTGCTTCTTTTGTAAAATGTGGAATTTTTTTGTCTTTGTTTACTTCTTGTGCTACAAACACTGCTATTTTTTCTCTATTAATTTCATTATCTTCCATTGTGTCATTCATATAAATTTCATAACCATATCCTTTTATTCTGGATCTTAATGCTGGGTGCATTTTTTCTATTGTTTCTAGATTTCCTGCTGCCACTAAAATAAAGTCAGTAGGAATTGGCTCAGTTCTCACCATGGCCCCCGCTGATCTTTCTGATTGACCTGTTATAGGGTATTTTTTTTCTTGTAATGCTGTTAGAAGTTCTTGTTGAGAATGTGGTTGTAAGGTTGCAATTTCATCTATAAATAAAACACCACCATTAGCTTTATGAATCAACCCACCAATGACACGTTCATAGGCAGGAGTACCTAAACCTCCTGAATTTTTACAAAGAATTTTATTTACGAATATATTACCTGTTTCTGTGGTTAGGTTATATAAGTAACCTTTATATGGAACTTTTTTTATAAATTTTATTCTTTCTGATTTCATTATTTATCTGTTTGTAGGAAAATTTATAAGATTAGTGGATTTTTTAGAATATTATGAAAAGAGGTTATGAAAAAGAATTTGATATATTACTAAGAAATAGTAATTTTGATATTATAAAAAGTTCTTTGTTTATACGAGATTTTTCTATAAAGGAAATTACTTATGAAATAGATCATCTTACGCAAAGAAAAAATATTCTTTTTGTTTTTGAAGGAAAATTACATAATATCGAAAAGGCAAAGAAACAACTTGTTAAAAAAAGAGAATCAATTTTTTATTTTAAATTAGAATTATTAAAACAAGGTTTTAAAGAGTTTAATGAAATAAGATTATTTGGCTATTCATGGCATAAAAAAATAATAATTGAGTATGATTTTAAAGGTAAAATTCTTAATTTTTGGAAATTTAAAGATGTTGAAGAATTATTAATTGTTTTAGATAATCTTTAAATATTTTTGTTATTTAATTATTTTATGTTTGAATTTAATATTTTAGAAAGAAATAGAATTGTTTTTGTTAAATTTTTTTATAGATATATGGATGAAAATAGGTTTAAAGAACAATATGGTTTTGAATTTGGTGGGGGAGAATTATGGGTAAAAGGAAGGGGGGTTGTAAATCAAAAAAGTGCTACTGGACGATTTATCTATCGAAATTGTAAAAGAGAATGTAGGTTGGAATATGAATTAAATGAAAAAACTAATTATTTGAATGTCAAAGTGGATATGCCTGAAGAATTATATGTTGACTTTAAACAAAGAATAAAAAGTTTGATTGTTAAAGATTAAATTGTTAAGGTTTGTTGTGTTTCTGTATGATTTAATTGATTATTAACTTCAAATTCATCTCCAAAAACTAGTTTATTTTCTAAAATTTCTAACATTTTTGGTGATATATTTAAATTCTAATAAGTTTTATTAATTTGTGTTTTCCATTTAATATATAATAAGTAAATTTAATATTTAAATCTGGCGTGTGGTTGTCAAGTGCGACTATTAGCAAAGATTAAAAGATTTAAGCAATAGTAATTAGCTTGTTCCATGGTTTTATTTTATCAGCTCTTTTGTAAATTATTTTGCCTAACCAATTTTTTACTGCTACTTTGTGTTCTGGTGTGACAATTACCGATTTTCCTGATTTTGTGGTTAATTTAATTAAATTTCCATTGTATTTGTATTTATTAACTGATAATACTTCCGCCTCTTTTGCTTTTTTATTTTTCTCTGCTAAAACTTTAAGTTCGTTTTTATTCAAATCTGTTGCTTGATATTTTCCTTTTTTTATTAATTCTTTTTTATGTTTTTTTAATAAGATATTTATTGTTTCTTTTATTTTAATTGTTGATTTTTTATTTTCTTTTAATTGTTGTAACTCTGAAGTAACAAAACTTTGAAGCGGATCATGAAGTACATCGCCTAAAAGAGCACCTGAATTAGCTCCACTAGCATCGAAAAAAGGGGCTGCTTTTTTTTCAGAGTTATCCACTAGAACTTTAGGAATGTGAAATTTAGAGGTTTGCATTCTTTTTGAAATATTAATAAAAATAACAAATGCTGCTAAAAAGATCATTGAACCTATTAAAGATGCGGCTGCCATTATGTCACCATATTCTTTTCTTATCCACCATGGTGTAAATATTGAGGCAAGTAATAAGATAAAAAAGAGTAGATTTTGATTTTTTGCTGAAGAAAGAGATTGAATTTTTAATTTATTAACTAAATCTTTAGCCTGACCTCTCGGCATGGTTTTAACTAGGGGATTATTATCATCTTGTTCATTATGAACAATTAATATATCTTGTAATTTTTCTTTTGGCAATAACTCTGCTAATGCTTGTCCTATTAAGGATTTTCCTGTTCCTGGTGAACCTATTAATAACACATGACGCTTTTGTTTAGCTGCTTTTTTAACAATATTTATGGCTTCATCTTGACCGATTACTTGATCTATTAATTTTTCAGAGAGTTTAATATCTTTGGTTGTTTTATAATTTAACATGAATTAAGATTATTAGTAAAATTTAAATGTTTTATTAAAATATTTCTTCTTCTGCTATAACTATAAAATCTCCTATAGCCATTACAGAACTGAAGGGAATTAAGGCTTCACCATCTTTTGTTTTTTCTAGATCTAGATTTTGGGCATATGGAGTTGGATTTTTTAATACAATATGTATAATTTCACCTGTTTTTGGTTCAAATGTAAGATTTGAAACTTCACCAAATCTTTTTCCAGTCTTACTAACGATATTTTTGCCTATATATTGTATTGAATGCCTTTTTTCGCCGTCAACCATTTTAACCTCGTTAACTATATGTTACTAGGTTCTTTATAAATATTTTCCTCTTTATTTGTAAATTTTTCAATAATAGATAATGGAAGAGATTTTATAAATCTGAATGTTAGGGTTTCTTCATATATTTCGATTTGATTTGATTTATAGCCTTTTAATAGAAATAAAAATAAATTATTTTTTCTTAATTCATTAATGGATAATATTATTAATGTACCTTTTAATTCTGAAGAAGAGTTTGTAGTTAATATATATGATTGTGGATATTCTATTGTTGTAATTATTTGGTTTTCATTTAAATTATGAACGTAATAGGTTAATGGATCTTTTGAATTAAGTAAGATAAAGATATCTTCTTTGTTTATGGATATATTATTGAAAATAATAGTTTCTGGCAGATTTTCTTTTAAATATCCTTGATCTATTATTATTGTTTTATATATATTTTTTTCTTGTGTTATATTTAAAGAATTTAATTCTTTTTCTGTTAAAAAAGAGATATTATTTGTTTTAATATTAAAATAAAAACCAGTAATATAGATATTATTTTTTATTAATATTAAATTATTTGAGGAGGGAAGCTTTGTTTTAAATTCATTTATATCTTTAGATATTAGTAATGTTGTAAATAAAGATAATAAGATTAATGTTATACTTATAATTAAGATAGTTTTTATTAATGTTTTTAATAAAAAATATGCTAAAATTCCTATTATAACGATTATTATTAAATAAATTAAAAGTATGTTCATTTTATTATTATTTTTTGTATATTAATAAGTATTTTTATTGAGACAGACACCTTAATTTCCTATGGAATTTTTTGGTTTATTTTGAGATTAGTTAGTTGATTTTATTTTTTTTAATTATAAAAGTTTTATAGTTAAATAGATTATTGAAGAATATTTATATATTTTTTAAATAAAATGAAATAGTTAAATTTGGGTTTTACTTAATTTATTTTTAAATATTGTTGTTATATATAATATATATTTTATAATAATATTAAATTTTGTTGTTATTTTTGAGTTAATTAAATAATATATTTTGGTTTATTATATAATTTATAAATTCATTAGATATTTTAATTTGATTTTCCATGAGAAAAAATGGTGTATGTGTGATTATGACAATATTTAAAACGAGGTAAGTTCTTTTTTTATTATGACAGAATTAAAGGGGTTTTTTAATGATTACTTAGCTAAAGAGCCTTTATTTAGGGATAGAAAAAGTTTACAAACTAATTATACACCTAGTAAAATATTACATAGGGATGAACAGATAAATCATGTTGCTGGGATTCTTGCACCTTGCTTAAGGATGGAAAAACCCTCTAATTTGTTTTTATATGGTCAGACTGGAACAGGAAAGACTTTGGTTGTTAGGTATGTTATGAATAATATATCTGAAATAAGTAGAGAGAAAAAATTACCAATAGAAGTAGTTTATTTAAATTGTAAATTAAAAAGGGTTGCAGATACTGAGTATAGGTTGATTGTTCAGTTAGCTGAGGAATTTGGAAAGAAGATTCCTGCTACTGGTTTACCAACAGATGAGGTATATAAAATTTTTTTAAATCATATAGATCAAAAAAAAAAGTTAATAATTTTGGTTTTAGATGAAATTGATCAGTTAGTTAAAAAAGCTGGGGATGAGATTTTGTATAATATGACTAGATTAAATACAGAATTAAAGAATGTTGAGTTTTCTATAATAGGTATATCTAATGAAGTTACTTTTTTAGATCATATTGATCCAAGAGTTAAAAGTAGTTTAAGTGAGGAGGAATTGATTTTTCCGCCTTATGATGCTTTACAGATTCAAGATATATTAAGAAATAGATCTTTAGAGGCATTTAGGGGGGGTGTTATTAGTGCTGGCGTTTTAGAGAAGTGTGCTGCTTATGCTGCTAGGGAACATGGTGATGCCAGACGAGCTTTAGATTTATTGAGAGTGGCGGGTGAGTTAGCTGAGAGAATTGGAAGATATACAATAGAATTAGAGGATATAGATGCAGCAGAGGATAAAATAGAAAAGGATAAGGTCTTGGATATTGTTGGAACACAACCAAAACAGTTTCAATTGTGTTTACATTCGATTTTAGATGTTTGTGATATGGTTAAGAATAATTGCAATTTATATACTGGAGATATTTATGAGAGATATAAGGAATTATGTATACAAATTAAAATGAAGTCTTTGACGCAAAGAAGAATTTCAGATGTTATAGCTGAACTAGATATGTTAGGTATAATAAATGCTAAGGTGATTTCTAAGGGAAGATATGGTAGAACTCGAGAGATAAGTTTAGCAGTTCCACAGGCTATGGTTCCTAAAATAAAAGAAATATTAAGAGAAGGATTAGGCTTATAGATATTTAATAGGGTTTTATATGATTAGGGAAGAAATAATTAAAGAGATTGTTGAGAAGGGAATTTTATTAGATAGTGAAGTAATTGATTTAGTACCAGATAATTTAGGTTCTATATTTTTAGATTTTTTATGTGAACGTGTAAATAATAAGTTTTTAAGTAAGAATGATTTTCATTATATTTTAAATGAATATAATAAAAGGTTTGTTTTTAATACTGATTTTAATGTTGAATTAGTGCATATATATAATGATAATTTTAAAAAAAAAGAGGTTCAGGATTTTGTTAAATATTTTAGAAATAGATATGAATCTATTAAAAATATTTTGATTAAAAGAATTGAATTACAGTCTGTTATTTCAGTTATAAGGTTAAGGGATAAAAGGGAAGGAGATAGGGTTTCTTTGATTGGATTGGTTCTTGAAAAGAGTATTACTAAATCTGGCAATTGTATTTTAAGGTTAGAAGATACTACTGGGATAATTGATGTTTTAATAGGTAAAAATAAGGAGAATTTGGTTGAAATAGTTGATGAGATTGTATTAGATGAAATACTAGGTGTTGTGGGTGTTTTGGGTAAAAATATTGTTTTTTGTAATGAAATTATTTTTCCAGATATTCCTTTAAATAAGGAATTAAAGAGATGTGATGATGAGATATATGCTGCTTTTATTGGAGATATTCATTATGGTTTGAATCAATTTTTAGAGGAAGAATTTTCTAATTTTATTGATTGGATTAATTCTGATTATGGTGAACAAAAGGAGATTGCATCTAGATTGAGGTATTTGTTTATTGTTGGAGATTTAGTGGAGGGGATTGGTGTTTATCCAGGACAAGAGGATGATTTGAAGATTAAGGATATTGTTAAACAATATGAAGGGATTAGTTTGTTATTGAGCAGGATTAATAGTAATGTAAAAATTATTATATGTGGAGGCAATCATGATGCTATGAGGATTGCTGAACCTCAGCCTTTATTTGATAAAAAAATATGTGAGTGTTTATATAAGTTAGATAATGTTTATTTAGTTACGAATCCGTCTCTTGTAAATATACATAAAATAAATGGTTTTTTAGGTTTTGATGTTTTGATTTATCATGGATATAGTTTTATTTATTATTCTGATGCTGTGAATTCTATAAGAATGAAGGGTGGTCAAGAGAGGAGCGATTTAGTTATGAGATTATTATTAAAGAAGAGGCATTTAGCTCCTGCTCATGGTTCTAATTTATATATACCTGATAATAGATATGATCCTTTAGTTATTGATAAGATTCCAGATTTTTTTATTAGTGGGCATATTCATAGGATAATGGTGGATAATTATAAGAATGTTAGTTTGTTTAATTGTTCATGTTGGACAACACAAACGAAGGATATGGAGAAAAGAGGGATTGTTCCTCATCCTGCAAAGGTTCCTGTTGTTAATCTTAAAACACGAGATGTAAGAATAATTAATTTTTTAGACAGTGGTGTGAAGAATGTTTGATTTAATAATGAAAAAATATTTTGAATGTTTAGATGAGAATATGTTGAAATGTCATGATATTGCTAGAAAAGCAAGGAGTTTAGGTTATGATTATGATGAAGAGGTTAGTATTCCTTTTGCAAAAAATTTGGTAGAGAGGGTAGAGGGTTTAGTTTCTGTTGTTGCTCCTCAGGTAAAAAATTCTGGTATTCGTGAGAGGATATATGAGTTGGAATGTAAGTATTCTATGCAGGATTGGAGGGTTGCTATGGTTATTGCTTTAGAGGTAGCACAGGAGAAATTTTGTAGATTTAAAAGTAGAATAGAGGCAATTGAGATTGGAGTTAGGGTGGGTTTTGCTTATGTTACTGTTGGTGTTGTTTCTTCTCCTTTAGAGGGTTTTGTTAGATTAGAATTGAAAAAAAGAAGGGATGGGAAGGAGTATTTTTGTGCATATTTTTCTGGCCCTATTAGATCTGCTGGAGGAACTGGGGCAAGTGTTGCTGTTTTAATTATAGATTATATTAGAAAATTTATGGGATATGATGTTTATGATCCTGATGATTTAGAGATAAGAAGGGTATTTAGCGAGATAGAACATTATCATACTAGAATTACAAATTTACAATATTTTCCTTCGGAAAAAGAGATTAGTTTTTTAGCTGTACATTTACCTATACAAATTGACGGTGATCCTAGTGAGGTTTTAGAGGTTCCAAATTATAAAGATTTACCAAGGATTGGTTCTAATAGATTAAGAAATGGCTTTTGTTTGGTTTTTGCTGAATGTTTGAGTAGTAAGGCTAAGAAGATTTATGGAAGGATGAGTAAATGGATGTTAGAAATGGGGATGGAGCATTGGATTTTTTTAAAAGAGTTTTTAGATATTCAAAGGGAAGAAAGAGCTAGATTGGTTGGTAAGAAAGTGGATGAAGATAAGGTGGATTTTAATATAGCTCCTGATTTTACTTACATAAAGGACGTTGTTGCTGGAAGACCTGTTTTGGGATACCCTTTAAGGAAAGGGGGATGGAGATTGAGATATGGGAGGGCAAGAACATCTGGTTTTTCTGGAACAGCTGTTCATCCAGCAAGTATGGTTGTTTTAGATGGGTTTATTGCAATTGGGACACAATTAAAGGTTGAGAGGCCAGGTAAAGGAACTACTTTAAGCACATGCGATATTATTGAGGGACCAATTGTAAAGTTGAAAAGTGGAGAGGTGAGATTTTTGGATACTTATGAAATGGCTTTAGAATATAAAGATAGTGTTGATGAGATATTATTTTTAGGAGATATTTTAATTAATTATGGGGATTTTTTGGATAGGGCACATGTTTTGCTTCCACCAGGATATTGTGAGGAATGGTGGATTAAGGAATTAGAGGAGAAATTAGTGGATAAAGGGCTTATTTTCAAATTTAAAAATTGTAAAATTAGTTTTGATGATGCTTTTTTTATTTCTAATGAATATAATATACCTTTACATCCAAGATTTACTTTTCATTGGAAAGATGTTACAGGTGGGGATGTTTTTGAGGTTTTGACGTGGATTAATTCCTCTGTTATAAAGGAGGATAGAATTATTTTGGATTTTAATTTAAAAAATAAGAGGATTTTTGAGTTAATAGGCTTGCCACATAAGTGCGTTATGAATGAACATGTTGTTGTTGAGGATGATTGGAGTAAGGCATTAAGGGTTAGTTTGGGTTGTTATAATAAGGATTTAGTTATGTTGAATATTGGTGATGAGAAGGATGGTTTGGAGTATGTTAATAAGCTTTCTGAGGTGAGATTAAGGGATAAATCTGGTATTTTTGTTGGAACAAGAATGGGAAGACCTGAAAAGGCTAAGATGAGAAAAATGACTGGTTCTCCACATTGTTTATTTCCTGTTGGCAGTGAGGGTGGAAGATTGAGATCTTTTCAGTCTTGTTTGAATAATGGAAATATTAGAGCGCAGTTTCCTTTATTTTTTTGTGAGAAATGTGGAAAAAATACAATTTATTCTAGATGTCATAGATGTGATAGTCTTGCTAGAAAGAGATGGAGGTGTGATCTGTGTGGTTTTTTGGATATAAAATGTGAGAAAGCAGGCCATAAATGCAATTCTTTTGATATATTTAATTTAGATATCAGGGAATATTATGATGTTGCTTTGAGAAGATTAGGTATTGGTAGTGGTCCAAATTTAGTTAAAGGGGTTAGGGGTACATCAAATAAAGAGCATATTCCAGAGAATTTGATTAAGGGTATATTAAGAGCTAAATATAATTTATATGTAAATAAAGATGGTACAATACGATATGATATGACTGAGATGGCTTTGACACATTTTAAGCCCTTGGAGGTTGGTGTGAGCGTTGATAGATTAAAGGAATTAGGATATGATATGGATATATATGGAAATAATTTAATTAGAGATGATCAGATTTTGGAGTTAATGTGCCAGGATATTGTGATGCCTGCTTGTTTTGATAGTTTAGAGGAGGGAAGTGATGGGCTTTTTTTTAGAATAGGTAATTTTTTAGATGATTTACTTGAGAAGTTTTATGGTTTACCTAGATTTTATAATTTTAGGGATAAGGATGATGTTGTTGGTTCTTTGGTTTTAGCGATGAGTCCGCATACTTCAGCAGGCATAGTTGCAAGAATTATTGGTTTTTCTAAGACACAGGGAATGTTGGCTCATCCTTTGTTGCATAGTATTATGAGACGAGATGTGGATGGAGATGAGGCCGGGGTTATGTTATTATTGGATGCATTATTAAATTTTTCTCGTAAATTATTGGGTGAACATAAGGGGGCTACACAGGATGAACCTTTAGTTCTGACTTCAACTTTAATCCCGACAGAGGTTGATGATATGGTTTTTCATATGGATACTGTTTGGGATTATCCTTTAGACTTTTATAAATGTTGTGAGGAGTATAAATATGCATCAGATATTCGGTTGGAAACTGTAAATGATAGATTAAATAAACCAGAGCAATATTTGGGGTATGGGTTTACTCACGATACTAATAATTTTAATATTGGTGTTTTATGTAGTAGATATAAAACAATTCCTTCTATGATGGAAAAGGTTAATGGACAGATGAATATTGCTAAGAAGTTAAGGGCAGTGGACCAGGATGATGTGGCTAGATTAGTTATTGAGAGGCATTTTATGCGGGATATTAAGGGTAATTTAAGAAAATTTAGTATGCAAGAATTTAGATGTGTTGTATGCAATGAAAAATATCGTAGGCCTCTCTTAAAGGGTGTTTGTAAATGTGGGGGAAAATTATTATTTACTATCTCTGAGGGTTCTGTGATAAAATATTTAGAACCTTCTATAAGATTAAGAAATGAATATAAGCTACCACATTATTTGTGTCAAACGCTGGATTTAACACAACAGATGATTGATATGTTTTTTGGTAAAGAGAAAGAGAAGCAAGAGGGATTAGGTAAATTTTTTGGTTAACCAGATACCCTCTGGAGAGCTGTCCTATCTTCGCTTTGCTCAATAGGACTATTTTTTTGGAATAATGAATAGATTGAATAAAAAATTATAACTGGAATGATAATTATTAGCCAACTTAACAATGCTTTGTATAAAGGTAAACAACCACAATAACAAGGATTTATTGCTGAAATAAAACCATAGTCAATACAATTTTCTTTTAAATTCATAGGGCAGGGCTTGCACATCATTCCTCTATCCATCATTAAAAACCAGAAAATTAGTAATACTGTTAAACTTATAGTTAATATAATCTTAAGTTTCGTTGGTTTAAAATTCATGATAATTAAATTATTTTTTTATTAATAAAGATAAAGATGTTATGTGGGAAATCTACAAGGCAACCGACTGAAGGGATAGTTAATTTTAGCGCTGTAATTTTAGTATTGTATTAAAAGAAAATACATCTTCACTTAAGCCCATTTTTTTAACTATTTTTTCAGCTTTTTCCTTTCCGCCAACATAATCAAAAACTTTTTCTTTACTTCTTTCAAATTTGTATTTTGGTAGTTTCTTCATCTCCTGATACAAGGTTTCAATCTCATCTTTTGAAGGTTTCTTAAATCCTGCTGATATAAATCGAATACAGGCATAAAGGTCTGTACCAAAGAAATTTCTTTTCTCTGTGTTTAACCTCAGCTGTTTTGATTTGATATCTTCAATAGAATGTGGAAGTTTTATCAATTTTTCAACCCAGTTTTCATTAAAAATATATTTAATATTTAGAGCAAAACCGTTAATCGTAAAGTTGATTTTATTTTTCAGAATTTTATAAACCTCTTTTTGGTTAGTAAAATAAATGTCAAGCACTAAAAAATCATTAATATCTCGGGGGTCATCTACAATTTCTTTTTTTAACACAGTTTGATTTTTTCTTCTCAATCTAACATATTTGAATTTTAAATTTTTTAAATTTGAGATAAACTTTTTTCTATCCCCTAAAAATACCAAATCATAATCCCTATGTTTGAGTTTCTTTTTAAAAAAATGATAAAAAACCGAGTTTCTTAGAGTACCACCTATAAGAAAAAGCTGGGATTTTTTAGGTACAGACTTTTCAATTTCTCTAAAAATCTGGAATGTTTTGTTGTTCTGTAAAAAAATGGGCTTACTCATAATTACAATAAATGAAGATGTGCTATATAAATAATTCGATGGATGCTAAAATTAATTGAATATAATGTTTGTTAGGTTCTCCTGCTAATGACTAGTTGCCAAATAAAATTTATTAAAACAGTAACTAGAGTTTAGTTCAGATTTATTTTTTTCTTCTAAAA
>JAGVZW010000008.1:18161-18908 GCA_018302235.1 Candidatus Woesearchaeota archaeon | reverse complement strand
GAACAGATTATGCTAATGAAGATACAAGTTTAAGTAATGATTTAAATTATTGCAATTCTTTAGAAATAAATTCTCCTGAATGGTGTGAGAATTGTAATACAGCGCCTGTTTTAGAAAACGCTTATCTAAGAGATCCTAAACCTAGTTATGCTATTGGAGAAGATATTTATGTTTGTGTAGAAGCTAGTGATCTTAATAATAATTTATATGAATGTTATGTTTCTCATGAAAGTGCTGAATATGCGACTAATTGTACAATAGATGACTGTGGATGGGTTAATTTTTTTGTTGAGGGACAAAATGAAATTTATACTCTTGCTTTAGATAGATGTGGTGCATTAAGTAATAAAAAATATATAGATGTATATATAGAAGATATGTAACTATTGAGAATTTAATGAAGTTGTTTGAGTGCATTTTATTGCTGTTTTTTCGGGATTGCATAGATCTGTATTAATATCTTTTTCACATTGAGAGGGGTCTTTCTCTTCCATTCCTTCAGGACAATCTTGTGAAGCAATAATATTAAATGAATCCATATTCTCTAAGTTAATATCGTCAAATGTGAAACAAGCATTCTCACCATAGCTAGGAATACATATCTTTAATTTATTAAGTTCTTCAGAACTCATTTCAATAGCAGATATTTCTTCTCCCCAAACAGATAGTGGAGCAGAGACTTTTGTATGTGAAAGTAAACCTAAACCTTCTATCTCAATATCTCCCTTTACTTCATTATACTGAGAG
>JAGVZW010000008.1:0-18140 GCA_018302235.1 Candidatus Woesearchaeota archaeon | reverse complement strand
GCATTGTTATTATACCAAAATTAGGATCTATTTTCTTTGCATATAACTCCAAGAAAACATCAGTAAACTTTTGAGCACAAACATCAGGATCCTTTCCATTTGCTATGCATTTATTTTTCACATAAGTTAATTCAGTGTTATAATTCTCTTTCAAATAAGTATATTCCTCTTGTCATTTATCTATCTTCATAGTATTATATTTTTTTAAACCAATGTATACAAATATAATAACAATAATTGCTATAGTAATAAATATTTGACCTCTTTTGTTCATATTCTAGTTATTTTTTTAAATATAATAAAGGTTGTTATTTTTTTGAGATTGTTAAATCATAAACTATTCAGTAAATTTAAAGAGATTTAAGAAAGAGCCTATCTAAAGATTATCTTTATAAACTAATAAAATTTATTAAAATAAAAGAGGTAAGATGAAAAAATTATTTAAATCATTGATTCCATTTGAGATGTATCTTTTAGAAATTGGTGCTGCTCCAGCGCAGCCAATACCTCAAAAAGTGCCTCTGAAACCACCTCAACAACAGATTAAACAACCAGATAAACCACTGTTTCAAATAAAACTACAAGAGGGGATTCCAAATATTCCTGGTTTGGATAACCCAATATTAATTGATGTTCGCTATCCGTTAATAGAACCATATGCATACGCCCATATTTATTGGGATAAAAATGATATAGAATTAATTTATAAAATAGAAGAACCACTTTTGAGTCAGCAAGAAAAGAATTTATTGGATACATTAGAAGAAGGCATTAAAGAAATAATTAATCTATCTTTTATATCTGTTTCTGATTCAGATGTTTTAATTTTATATTTAGAAAAGAATATTAAAATTTTGCTTTCAGAATTATCTATAAAAGTAACTCTTGATGCTTTCTTAAAGATAATGTATTATATATATAGGGATTTTGTTGGCTTGAATGAATTAGAGCCATTAATGAATGATTATTTTATAGAAGATATTGAATGTAATGGTGTTAATTCTCCAGTATATATCGTTCATAGAAAATATAGAAATATTAAAACTTCTTTAATTTATAATGACATTCCTAAAATGGCTTCTTTTGTAGAAAAATTAGCACAAAAATGTGGAAAATATGTATCTTATGCTGAACCATTACTTGATGGAAGTTTACCAGATAATTCTAGAGTTAATGCTACCTATACAAAAGATATCTCTTCTAAAGGACCAACGATAACAATTAGAAAATTTGTAAAAGAACCGTGGTCTCCTTTAGTCTTAATGCAAAAAAGAACTGTTAGTGCAGAGGTTTTAGCATATATCTGGATGCTCATAGAATATGAAAATTCAGTAATGGTTATTGGTGGAACTGGTTCAGGTAAGACATCTTTTTTAAACTGTGTAGCTTTTTTCATTCCAGCACAATCAAGAGTAGTATCAATTGAAGATAGTGTAACCGGAGATTCAAAAATAATAATAAAACAAAATAATAAAATAAGAATTACAACAATAAAAGAGTTGGTTGACAAAGAATTAAATGCACAAGTTTTGACTTTAAATGATAAAGGAAGAATTATCTTTACAAAACCCTCTAAATATATTAAACATAAAATCAAAAAAGACGTTTATGAGATAACAACTGCCACAGGAAGAAAAATAAAAGTTACAAAGGATCATTCTTTATTTAGTGCGGGGGGAAAAGGACTAAAAGAAGTGAAACCTACAGAACTAAAAGAAAATAATTCATTTATAGCAGTTCCAAGAAGTTTACCTATCGATACCAAACCAATAGAAGAAATAAACTTAATTGATCATTTAAATAAATTTAAAGAATTTTTCCTAAGTGGAGAACCAATCAAAAAAATATTTCAAAAATATACTTTAAAAGATTTAAAGGTTAGTAGATCAAAGTATAAATGGTGGAAAAATAATAATCTAATAAGAATAGACAATTTCTTAAGAATAAATATTAATTTTTCAACTAAAGAATTAAAAGAAATCAAGATAAAAACAAAAAATAAAGTATCAATACCAATAATCTTTAAAATTACACCAGAGTTTTTACAATATTCTGGGTTATGGTTGGGTGATGGATGCTATGATAATTATAATAAAAATGTAGTTATAATTTCAAATACAGATAAAGAATGTAGAGATTTAATTAAAGATATAGCAAATAATTTGGGTTCTAATTATTCTATAATGACAGATAATGGGGTTTCAATAAGGATTCATAACCGTATTTTTTATAGATTTATGAAAGAAGTGCTTGAACTTAAGGGTTATTCTAACACTAAAAAAATTCCAGAATTTATTTTTAATCTATCTAATGATCAAATTAAGCATTTTATTAAGGGATATTTTAGCGCTGATGGTTGGATCAGAAAAAATGAAATTTGTTGTGCTTCTCAAAGTTATGAATTATTAGAAGATTTACAAACTTTATTATTAAGACAAGGAATTATAGCTAGGATAAACAAACATACAAGACAAGATAGATGTATCGATATGGCAATTTCTTCTAACCAAAACATACAAAAATTCAAAGAAATAGGATTTTTACAAAAAAGAAAAAACATAAAATTAAACGCTTATAATAAGCCAGCAAAACATAATTGTTCAGATATAATTCCTTTAACTAAACCACAATTAGACAGATTAAATAATCTAATAAATAACAGATTACAATGGCAATATAAATCCCAAATAAACAATTTAGGAAGAGATTATTTGCAAAGAATTGCACCACCAGGTTCAGAATTTAATGATCTATCTCATAATGATATTCTTTGGGATAAAGTAGTAAAGATAAAAAAGGTTTCATCTGATGAAATTGAAGTGTTTGATTTAAGTATTCCAAAATATGAAAAATTCCTATGTAATAATATTTTTGTACATAATACAAGAGAACTTAAATTAGAACATGAAAACTGGTTACCAAGTGTGTCTAGAGCTGGTGTTGGTTTAGCAAATATTTCTGGCCAAAAATATGGTGAAGTTTCTTTGTTTGATTTATTAAAGGCTTCATTTAGACAAAGACCAGACTATATAATTGTTGGAGAGATCAGGGGACAAGAGGCTTATATTTTATTTCAAGCAATGGCATCAGGACACCCATCAATGGCAACCATGCACGCAGAGAATGTAGAAACAATGATTAGAAGATTAGAAACCCCGCCTATAAATTTATCTGGTTCTTTAGTTATGTCTGTTGCTGCAGTTGTTGTTATTTCTCAAACAAGGGTAAAGGGGCAGGAGGTGAGGAGAATAAGTCATGTTGATGAAATTATAGAAGTAAAAGAGAATTTACAAGGACAAACCTTAAATCCTGTTTTTATCTGGGACCCTGGAACAGATACATTCAGATTTAATCCAAGAAGTTATATTTTTCATAAAATAGGAATTCATTATGGTTTAACACAAGAACAAGTAATGCAAGAATTTAAAATAAGAACTATGATTTTAAATACAATGTATAAGAATGGGATTATTGGCTTTAAAGAGGTACAAAAAGTAATACACGAATATTATAAATCCCCGCAAATAGTTCTTAAGAAATTAGGCTTAATCAAATGAATCAAGAAAAATCAGAATCATCTAAAGCAAAAGTAATTAGTTCATTAACTCTAAAAGAAAAAAAATCTTTAATGCAGAGATTGGGTGTTAAAAAGGAAGAATTAAAGATTTTTAAAGAAAAAACAAAAAAAGATAAAAGAGAGATTAAAAGAGAGAATTATACATTATATCAGCCAAATAAATATACATCATTAGCTAACAAATATGCAAAAAAATATGCTGATTCTTTGAGAAAAAAACATCCTGAATTAGTAAAACCACTCTTTGACCAGTTTTTAAGGGTGAATATGCCTATGCTGTCAACATCTTATTTAAGTTTAATGATATTCTGCACTGTGTTATCTTTTCCTGCAGGAATTATTCTTGCTGCAATCTTTATGTTATTTTTTGGTTATTCTCCAATATTAATTTTACCGTTAGGAATATTCGGAACTATTTTGACTGGGGTATCTTTTTATCTTTACCCTTATAGTTTGTTAAGTGAAAGACAAAGAAATATTAAAAATGAGCTACCCTTTGCTTTAGTTCATATGAATGCTGTTGCTGGCTCTGGTGCTAATCCAATCTCTATATTTGAGTTATTAGTAAATTCTTCAGAATATCCAGAGCTTAAAAAAGAGATAAAAACTATTTTAAATTATGTAAATCTTTTTGGTTATAATCTTTCTACTTCGTTAAGAAGGGTAGCAGAAACAACACCATCAAAGGAATTAAAAGATCTTCTAAATGGAATGACATCAACAATAGAAACAGGTGGTGATCTTAAGGGTTATTTAAAGGAAAAATCTGAAGAGGCCTTAAACACATATAAGTTAGATAGAAAAAAACAAGTTGATGCTCTAGGAACATATTCTGAGGTGTATACAGCAATTCTAATTGCTGCTCCCTTGTTAATGATGATTTCCTTAGCAATATTAAATGTTGTTGGGGGAAATATTGGGGGAATGAGTATAAAAGTAATTGGTTGGGTATCAGTTATTGTTGTTCTGCCGGTTTTAAATATAGGATTTATGATGTTCCTAAATTCATCACAGAAGGGCATGTAAAATGGTTTTTGAGTTAAAAACAAAGAATTATATCAGCATTGGGGTTGGATTTCTAATAATATTATTAGATTTTATCTTTTTATTTAGTTTTAGTTCGCCAATTGGACCAAAAACATGGGTTTTTAATCCGCTTATTGTTATAGCTGTTTTAGTTTCAGGAAGTTCATTTTTGATTGATTTTTTTGCTGAAAATAAAAGACAAAAAGAAATAGAATTAAAATTTTTAGAGTTTGTTAGAAACTTAGTAGAGAATGTTCGTTCTGGCGTTTCTATACCAAGGGCAATCCAACAGGTTGCAACTGTTGATTATGGTGCTTTAAATCCCTATATTGTTAAATTAGCACATCAATTAGAATGGGGCTATCCATTACATGATGCATTAAATATATTTGCAGATGATACAAAAAATATGGTTATAAAAAGATCTGTGGCTATAGTTATTCAAGCAGAGAAATCTGGGGGGGATATGGCTGCTGTTCTAGAGGCTGTATCTCAATCTGTTTGGGAGATAAAAAAGGTAAAAGAAGAGCAAAAATCACAGGCATATGGCCAGGTAATTCAAGGCTATATTATTTTCTTTGTATTTATTGTTATAATGTTAGTTTTACAGATATATTTAATTCCTAAATTGACAGATATAAGTGGGGATTTGGCACAGGGCCTTGGGGGAATGACAACAATGGCACCAAATACTAGCAGTGCAACTGATTTAAAGGGAATATTTATTGGAGCAATATTTGTACAAGGGCTGTTTGCAGGATTAATGATAGGAAAATTTTCAGAGGGTAAGTTTAAGAATGGTGTAAAGCATTCATTAATTATGGCAATAATAGGTTATTTATTAATGGCAACAATAACTGGAATATTTGCACCAGAAGAAGTTACTACAAAAGCAGCTTTATTATTTTTGATACCATATAAACTTTTAAAGGGAAAAAATTAAAATAATTATTCATGTAATTTTTATTAAATTTAGAAAAAATATAAGAATATTTATTAAACTTAAAATTTAATTTAAAAAAATGGATAAAAGAGGAATAGCTGAGCATGTTGATTGGATTGTTGCTTTAGGAATATTTTTTGTTTATTTAACAATAATATTATTCAATATTACTTATGTACTGAAGATGATCCACCAGTTTGTATTTGTACTGGACCATTATCGGGAGAGAGTAAAGATATTCAATTAACTGATTTATTTCCTAATCTTCCATTTCTAGACAGTGATTCACATGAAAAAACAAAGATATTTAGTGTTACTAATGAAGAAGTTGGTATTGATGTTGATGGTAGAACTGATATCTTAAGTGAAATAGGGGGTATCTTAATATTAATGCCTGAAGAAGTAAATATTGAGTTTGCAATAAATGATTTGCCTCTTGGTGAATTGATTAGACCAAATATTATTGATTTCTCTGTTGAGAGTAATAATTTAATATTCAAAACAATTATAAATCCTCCCACCAACTACACCAACAGAAATTAATAAAGATATTTATACAATAATTCAATCTAAAGAAAAATTGAATAATTATCCATTGGATAGTGACTATATTTATCCCAATCCTACAGAATTTATAACCGCTAATTTACTTGAAACAAATTTATGTGAAATTAATGATATAGTCTGTGATAGTAATAATATAATTTTTGATACATGTCCCCAAACGGTGTATCAAGCACTATATGAAATAGGAGATACAATTTTTTTAGATGGAATAAGTGTTTCTAAGTTTTTACGGCTTTATGCTTATACTAGTCCAACGAGTCCTTTTCTTACAGAAAGAGGTTTAATTTCAAATGATTATAGTGAATTAGATTATTATGAAGCTGTTAAAGAAATATGGGGTTTTCCAGAATCAAAGGAATTCAAAATTGTTGTTTATAATCCAGCAAACCAAGATGAATATTTAGATTTTCCACAAAAATTAAAACCGCCTTTAGAAACAAATGTCTACTCAAGATATTTTAATACATTTATTCTTTCAGAGGATGGTCTTAAAATACCTGTTACAGTAAGTATGCGAATTTGGTAATTTCACAATAATTTTATAAATTAAGATTCTTAAATTAAAACAATGTTAAATAATAAAAAAGGTTATTTAAAGATATTAGAGGCTATTATTGCTTTAATTGTGGTATTTAGTTTTTTAGTAGTAATGATTCCAAGATCAAAGATTAAAGAAGATACATCAAAAATGCCTTTAGAATTAAAAACAACTATTGATGCTGTAATAAAGGTGCTCCAAGAGAATAATGAGCGAAGAGTTAATATTTTACTTACTGCTGTTGATAATGCTGTTGATAATAATAATAATAATAATATAAAAACTGCTGTAACGGATACCTTAAATGAAATTCTTCCAATATTTGCACAATGGGATTATGCCTTCTCAGTAAAATGCATGCTAACAGAGATTGAAAGTGAGCCTCCATGTGATGAAAATGATTATTATTATTTTAATAGTCACCCCTTTGATCCTGATGAGACAGAAGAACTAATAGGTGATGATCAAGATGATAATTTTATGAAGACCCTTCCAATAGATAGAAATATTTATGCAAAAACATTGTTCGTTACAGTAAAGGATGTAACTGAGCAAGAAGAAGATGTTGTAGCGGGTGAGTTTTATAAGCAATTAACGATTTATTTTTGGGAGAAAACCTAAACTTATACAGGACAATATAGTGGACAATATTTACAGATTTCTATATATTTATAATTATTTATATAAATCTTAGAAAATTCTTTAAATTCGTTTGATAAAAACATTTTTTTTAATGATTTTTCTCTAATATTTCCCAATTTATATCGCAGCATGTCACATGGATATGCGTAGCCATAAACATCAACTAAAATAAATTTAAATGGTAGCATACAAAATAAATTTTTATCTCGCTTTACTGCATTAACTAAGTCGTATATCTTTCCTGTTAAAAATTGTCCTTTTATATTAATATTATATTTTTTTGCTTTTTTTAGAATCAATTCTTTTTGTTCCTTTAATTTTTTTATATCTTTAGGTATTAAACTAGGAGATGTCATAAATTCCAAAGAACCTGTTGGTTTTCCAAACATTTTATCAGTTAAATTCTTAATTTCTTTACTATAGGTACTTAAAAATATATAACTTACCTCTTTAATATTTAATTCATGTGCTATATCTATTATTTCATTTAAAACATGTGCATTATGAACAGATACTGTACAATTTATACTTTTATGGATTTTATTATTTTTATCATATTTATTGATCAACTGTATAGCTTTTGTTTGTAATTCAAATGCTTTAGATACACCTCTTATTTTATTATTAAGTTCAGGATCTTTAGCATCTATTGAAAAAACTATAGAATGTAGACCAGAATTTACTATTTTTTCTGCAGTTTCTTCTGTCATTAATAGCCCATTAGTAACTATGTTAGATTTCATTCCTTTTTTTGTTGCATATTCTATGAGTTCTGTAATTCTTTTATATAGGAGTGTTTCTCCCCCTATTAATTGCAGGGATTGACATTTTAATTCATTTAATTGATCGATGACTTTCTTAAATTCTTCAAAAGATAATTTTTCCTGATCTATTGGTTCTTCATTCATTAAGGTATTTATTTTCCAAAAGTTACATGTGACGCATTTAGAATTACAATTTTGTGTTACCTCTAATTTTGCTGAAACAATACCTGTTATCTTTGGCGTATAATTTATTTTTGAAAGCAATCTGGCTTTTTTAACCTGGATTTTTGTATTAAGATATTTTTTAGCTAATTCTGGATTCTTTTTAGCACTTTCTAACTGGGATTTGTACATTTCTATGATTCTAAATATTTTTGTTTTCATCTTTCTAGCCTATCTAATATCTTTCTTAATAATTTTATATTTAATTTCTTTTCTATTGTATTAATTAGATCTAAATCTGAATTTTCAAATGATTTTGTAATAAATAATAATATTAAATACAATATACTTAGGATTATACAAGTTAAAGAAAATATATAATAATTATTAAAATTCAATGGGATCTCTTTTATTATAATAAATATTAAAATATTAATTAGAATTATTTTTATAAAATGTTTATTAAATGGGAAAATTTTTATTATATATATTGCTTCTGTTATCATTAAGATAGAACCAATTAAAAATGAAATAGCAGTTGCAAATGCTGCACCCACTATTCCATATTTTGGTATTAGAATAAAATTCAAAATTACATTAGATAAACCAATTAATAATGTATTAATAAATATTAATTTTGTTTTTTTTAAAACCATTAATATATCTCTGGATGTTAGAGACAAATATGTTATAAAATAACCAATGCTTAAGATTGCAAATGCTAGATATGAAGCATAATACTCCTTTCCAAAAATCATTGTAATTATTTCTTTTGAAAATAACAAAAAAATTGTAAGAACGAACAGATTAATTAAAAAAATCCATTTTGTAATTGCTTGATAGATTTTTTTCATATCGTCTTTATTATTTTTTACGTAAGATGTTGCCCAAACCGGTAAAAATAATGTTATTATTGCTAATGGGAAAATATAGGAAATTAAGGCTGTTGGACCAGCTGCGTTATATAGACCAACCTCTCTTGTTGTTTTAAAAAAGCCCAACATTAAGGTGTCTGTCCATAGGGTAAAAATAAGGATTATATCTGTTAGGACTAATGGCCAAGAATATTTAATAATTTTATCCATTAATTTATTTTCTTTTTCTATTTTATATTTTTTTAATAATTTATTTGTAAAATATAACAATACTATAAAACTAAATATCATTGATAATACATATGCTACTGACGCACCTATAAGCCCTAAACCAAAATAAAGTAAGATAATAGTCCCTAAAATTTTAATTATATTTTCTCCAATATTTTCTGAATAAACTAAATATTTTACTTGTCCTAAGCCTTTAATTGTATTTGCATAAATTGATTTTATAGCATCAAATGGCACTGCAAAAATTAAAATAGAAATCAACAAAGGTAACCTCTCATTTTTAAACAAAATCCATAAATAGTTTTTTGTTAAAAATACTAAAAAAATGCCTATAACACTAAATATTAGTATTAATTTTATTGCGGTGTTTAGTAAATACTTAATTTTACCATATTCGTTTTTACTTTTATAGATTGAAGTATATCTCAAAACACCTTTATCTAGACCAAATCTAACTATAACTGTAATTCCAAATATAATTGCTAGTGCTAAACTAATTAAACCATATTCTTCTACGCCTGTCTTTGAAATAATTATTCGATAGATATAACCAGCTATCTTAGATATGATTAAACCAATTAAAATAATCCCTGCACCCTTAACTATTTTATTTAATTCTTCAGTCATAATCTATAAATACTTCTTTTTATTAAAAATTTAATGGCTGTTTTTGGTTTTTTAATAATTCTTTTTGCAATATCTAGTGGATTTGATTTTATTTCTTCTAATAAAATCCTAGTTTTAAATTTTTTTTGTAATCTCCCTATCTTTTTAATTAATTTTCTAAATTCTTTTTTATCTACATCTTCATCGAGAAGTAATGGATTATAAGCATTATTACTTGAATACAAGTCTAATAAATCCCAATTTAAGTTATTGGAGACTTTTTTTCTTTCCTTTGCCAATTCCCACATTTTTGTTCCTGGAAAGGGAGTTAATACAAAGGGAGAAATATCATGTACTCCATTTTTATATAAGAATTCTATTAACTTTATTGTTTCTTTTAAGTCTTCAATCTTTTCATAGGGTGAACCAAATATTATTGCAGCAGAGGTTTTAAATCCATGCTTTTTACATAATAAAATGGCATTTTTATTTTGTTCTACTGTTGTTGTATTTGATTTTAAATGATTTAAAATCTTTTGTGAACCAGATTCTAAACCAAAACTTACTTCTACCACGTTTAATTCTTTAAGTAGTTCTAATAATTCTTCATCTATACTGTCAGCTCTTAATTGTACTTGTGCCTGAAATTTTAAACCTTTTTTTTTAATTAAATTTATTGTTTCTTTTAATTTTTCTTTGTTTAAGGTAAATAAATCATCCCAAATATAAATATACTCTACATTGTAATTTTTTATTAAATCTTCTATCTCCATTACAGTTCGTTCTGGAGAAGAATATCTTGGTTTTTTCCAAAAATTCGATGTTGAACAAAATGAACACTTAAATGGACAGCCCCGTGAGGATATGATTGTTCCTCTTATTCCTAATTTGTTTGTTGGCAAAGGCCTTGGTTTAAAATAATTTTTATGAAAAATTGATCTATCTGGTATTGGAAGAGAATTTATATTTAATAGGGGTCTTTGCTCTGTTTTTTTTATTTTACCATTTTCCCAATATAAGATTCCTTTGATATCTTTTAATGGTTTATTTTGCAAAATCTCTAAAAATGTTTCTTCTCCTTCTCCAATTACTGCTATGTCAAAACAATCTTGAAATGATTCTGGAAGGGTAGATATATGGACACCACCCAGAATAATTCTTGCATTTAAAGATAGTTTTATTTCTTTTGCAAAATCTATTACTTTTTTATAGTCATTAGTCATAGATGTTATTCCAATAATTTCAGGATTAAATCTTGTTGTCTCTTCTAAAACATTATGAAAATTAGCATCAAATAATCTAAATTCTACTTGAATATATCTTTTACAATATGCTACTATGGATGCAATACCTAAAGGAGTATCTATGGGTTCGAATGTGTTTAATGATATGAATGATACCTTCATATAAATTTTGTTTTTAATTCGCTTATATAATTATTTATTTTACATAATTTTTATATATTGATCTTTTTGAGATATTTCATGATAAAATTCGCAGTTGTGGGATGTGGAAAAATAGGGGATAGACATTGCTCTATAATCAAAAATATGTCAGATGCAGATTTAGTGGCTGTTTGTGATATTAAAGAGGATAGAGCCTTATACTTTTCTAAAAAATTTGAATGTCCTTTCTTTTTGGATTATAAAGAATTAATTGTTAAAAAAGGAATAGATGTAATAAATATTTGTGTACCAAATGGTTTACATAAAGATGTTACTATTTTTTCTGCTAAGAATGGCAAACATATTCTGTGTGAAAAACCAATGGCAATAACAATAAAGGAAGCTGATGAAATGATATTAGAGTGTGAAAAAAATAAAGTACATTTATTTGTTGTAAAACAAAATAGATTTAATCCACAGATCGTTGTTTTGAAGGATGCTGTTTCTAGGGGGATGCTTGGTAAGTTATATATGATTAATTGTAGTGTTATGTGGAACAGAAGAAATGAGTACTATCAAGAAGAAGAATGGAGAGGAACAAAAGAAATGGATGGTGGTGCACTTTTAACCCAATTTAGCCATTTTATAGATTTAATACAATGGATTGGCGGACCAATAAAATCTATAAAGGCTAATCTCTTTAATTTTAATCATCCTTCAATAAAGATTGAGGATACTGGTGTTGTCATATTTAAATTTGAAAATGGTGGTACTGGTGTTTTAAGTTATACTACTTGTGTATATAATAGCAATATGGAGGGAACATTGACTGTTTTAGGTACAAAAGGCAGTGTTAAAATTGGGGGACAATATGTTAATAAGATAGAATATTGGAATGTTGAGGGTTATCCATTAGATATTAATAACTTTGAGAGATGTGCGCCACCGAATATTTATCCTGGCTATCAGGGAACTAGTAGCAATCATGATATGGTTATTCAAAATGTTGTTGACTGTTTAAGTGGTATTTGTAAAGAAATAGCCACTGACGGTAGAGATGGAAGAAAATCCATTGAAATAATTCAAGCTATATTTAAATCATCTGAATTAAATGAAGAGGTATTTTTACCTTTATTAGATTAATATGGTCTCTCTATATTGTATTTTTCCTTATCCCAACAAATTAAATCTTTTGTTTCTTTAATTATTTTTGCTGGGTTACCTATGATAACTATTCCTTCTTCAACGGTTTTTGTCACAACAGAACCAGAACCTACGATTACATTGTTATTTATTATTACCCCGGGTAATATGGTTGCATTAGCTCCAATTCTAATGTTATCTTTTAATTTTACAGCATAGTCTTTTTCACAAATTTTTATTTGTGGGCATTTTGGATGGGGAGCATTAGTTAAATTGCAGTTTGGCCCAATAAAACAATTGTTTCCAATTGTCACATAGTCCCCTATCATTGTTAAGGTATGAATTCTTACTTTTGACCCAATTTTTGCATAAGATAGAATTACAGCAGACTGTCCTATACCAACAAAATCACCAAATCTACATCCAAATTGTACAAATGAATTTTGATCGGCTGTAAATTTTTCTCCTGTTTCAACGTCAGCTTCAATTATTGCATTAGATAAAATATGTGAATTCTCCCCAATTTTTGCGCCGATTAATTCTGGTTTTATTTTTGGTGTTACTCCAATCTGAGCTCCGGATTTTACAATAGTATTTTTTTTAATATATGAACCTGCGTAAACTATTACAAAGGGTTCAATTACACAATTTTCATCAATGGTTGTATCGAATTCTCTCTCATCTTTAAAATTTTCAGGGATAAATCCTATAATAGCTAGATTAGAGATTTTTGCTGAAGGATGGATGTTTATCATAAAAAAAGAGAATAAAATAAGAATTTATAGTTTTCCTTTTAGTTGTTCATAGGCTTGTTTGTGTGTTAAACATTTAATTCCTAATTTATTTGTTGCTTCTATTATACCTTTAAATGTTTGTATTGATGTTCCATCATAACCTGCTATTGCCCATGGATGATTACAGTTACTAAGATAAATATCTCTTTCGGTTGTTTCTGCAATTTGTTTTGCTTCAACAAATAAATCTCTTATGTGTGCAACTCTTGTATCTAATGTTCGTGGAAAGTCAACAGTACCAACAGTTCTTGATGTATCCAAATATGAAGAATCTTGCCAACCATGAGATGGTATTTCTACTAAATTGTTCCTATATCTATATGGTTGTCTTAATGAACCATCTTTATTCCTTAGGGGTGCCATTAATCCTTCATTTTCGTCTCTTAGATCTGAACTAATATATAATATTCCTTCTGATGCCAATATTTCTAAAACTCTTGGATCCGCACTTTGTAAACCTTTTGCATAACCCAAAGGTGTTCTAAATCCTTCAGTTGTTCTATTCAAAATACTAGATACAATATTCTTCGTTTGAGCTATTTCTTCTTTGAGTTTATCTGGTGTTATTGGTGTTTTATCAGGTCTTCTTTCTAATCTAGCAATTGTGGGATGAGAATATGAATGGTTTGCTATTTCCACCAGTGAATCTTCTATATTATAAATCTGTCTTAATGCTTTAGAATCAATTCCTTGTCTCTCTGCTTGTTCTAACATAGATCCTAATACAAAAAAAGTTCTTGGAATTTTATTTGTTCCACAATATTCGTTTAATGCTGCAACAACACCTAAATTTTCTAATCTTTGCTTCATTCCATTTAATGTTTCACCTGATTTTCCATATGGTCTTTCAGAATCAAATGCTGGTAAATAATATACTTGTGTCATTTAATTTACCTTCAAAAATTATTTTTATATATTTATTATTTTCTAATATTTAAACATATTGCTTTATTATAATAATAATCTTTAATTATATATTTTGTGAATATTATCTCTATAATTTGGATAAATTTTATAAGAAACATTAATGAATTTTAAGAGATGAAAATACCTTTAGTTGATTTAAGAAAACAACATGATTTATTAAGAGAAGATTTGAATAATTTATTTAATGATGTTTTGGACAAAAATAATTTTGTTTTAGGAGAATATGTTAATAATTTTGAAAATGATTTTAAAAATTATTTGAATTCTAAATATTGTGTTGGATTAAATTCTGGTACAGCTGCTTTAGAATTGGGTTTAAGGGCTTTGGGTTTGGGGGAGGGAGATAAAATTGCTACAGTGACAAATACATTTATTGCAACTGCTTCTTCTATAGTTAATGTTGATGCTGATCCTGTTTTTGTTGATTCAAATAAAAATGATGCTTTAATTAATATGGAACAATTAAAAGAATTATTAGAAAAGGAGGATATTAAGGCGGTTATTCCTGTTCATTTGTATGGAAATGTATGTGATATGAATAAATTATTAAAATTAAAACAAGATTATGGTTTTTTTCTAATTGAAGATTGTGCACAAGCACATGGTGCAGAATTTGAGGAAAAAAAGGTTGGAACTTTTGGAGATATTGGTTCTTTTAGTTTTTTTCCAGCTAAAATCTTGGGTGGAATAGGTGATGCTGGTTGTGTTATTACAGATAAAGAAGAAATATCAGAAAAATTATATGCCTATAGGAATGCTGGAAGGGTAAAAAATGAAAAATACAAACATGAATTTATAGCTTCTAATCATAGATTAATGCCTTTACAAGCGGGCGTGTTATCTTTGAAATTAAAATATTTAGATAAATGGATAGATGAACGAAGAAATATAGCTAAATTTTATAAAAAAGAGTTGAGTCTAAATAATCTGAATCAAGATAATTCTGTTTATTATATGTATGTTGTTTTAGATGAAAACAGGGATGAGATTATGAGAAAGATGAATGAGAAAAACATTCAATGTGGTGTTCATTATCCAATACCTTTGCATTTACAACCTGCTTTTGATTTTTTAGAACATAAAGAACATGATTTTGTTAATTCTGAATTTTTATGTAAGAATGTTTTATGTATTCCTATTTATCAAGGGATGACAGAAGAAGAAATGAAATATGTTGTTGAAAGTTTCAAGGCTGTAGTTTCTCGTTAGCCCTCATATCAAATAGCATTGCAAAGAATAATGATTGAAATCCAGCTAATAATAAAAATACACTTAATATAGTTTCATTTGTTGGTGCTGCTCCTATCCATGCAAAATAAAATACTCTTACTCCTAGAATTACACCAATAGGTATAACAATAAAACTAAATATATAAAAAAATACTAATGGGTTGAAGTCTGATAAGAAATATTTTTTCCATAATCTCCAATGAAATTTTTTCCAATACAATGGTGCAACTTTTAAAATATATTTAAATATTTTGATTTGTGATTGTCTTTCGCCAGATAAATAGATAGCTCTCCTAGGAACATCTTTTACTCTTGCTCCATATACATTCAAAACAATTAAAAAATCTCCAGGATAACCATAGCCCTTCCATGCATCTTTATCCCAGTTTACTCTTTCTATCATTTCTTTTGTTATTGCTGTATAACCGTCTTGGGTGTCAAATATTTTATAGTAACCTGAAGCAAATTTGACCATCATAGATAATATACTATTACCCAACAATCTCTTAAAAGGCATTACATCCGGTCTTCCTTTTGCGTATATGAATCTATTTCCTTTTGTATAATCTGCTTCGTTATTTACTAATGGTTCTAAAAATACATCCAAATCTGCTAAATTCATTTGATTATCTCCACCAATAACTACAGTAATATCATACCCCTCTTTTGTAGACTTTTGATAACCTGTAATAATTCCCTGCCCAACCCCCATATTCCTTTTATGTTGAATTAATTCTATTCTAGGATCTTTTTTAGTACATTCTCTTACAACATTAGCCATGTTATCTGTAGAACAATCATCAACAACATATACTTTATCAATAGTTAAAGGAACATTTTCTAATGTAGGTTTAATTAATTTTTGTTCATTATAAGCGGGAATCACTAATGAAATTTTTTTCTTTTTATACATATATATTTTGAAATTCAGTTAATATTTAACTTTTTCTAGGTTGGTTTTTATTCTTTACTAAATCATTTTTATTTTTCTTTAGATAAACTCAAGGCGCCTAAAGCACCTTTAATATAAAATTTAATTTGTTCTTTAGTTCTTATTCCTTTAGCTAACTTCCAAATATATTTTGGTCTAAAATAAAATTCTTTATAAGCCTTTTTTCTGAATTCCATTAAATTCTCTGAAGATAAATTCTCAGTTTTAATCATTGGTGTTTCAGCCATTTGAACCCAATCAGTCCAATTGGAATTAAGAAGTAAATTTTTTTGTTTAGTCTCATTGTATAATTCTGTACCTACAATAGGTATAGCTATAAAAAAGAAGGCCATTATTGGATCTATTTCTTTTGCTAAATCTAATGTTTCTTGTAATGTTTCTTTGGTTTCTCCAGGATAGCCTAAAATAAATGAAGCAGAAGATGGGATTCCTACTTTATTTACCAGTTTAAATGCATCTTTAACCTGTTGAACTGTAATATCTTTTTTCATAGCATTAAGAATTGTTTGTGATCCGGATTCAACCCCAAACCGAATAAAATAACAACCAGCTTTTTTCATTCTTATTAAAATATCTTCTTCTACTGAATCTACTCTTGTTAAACAATTCCAAGATAATCCATTTTTATCATGATAATCTTGTAACAAATCTAATAATTTGTTAAGTCTATCCTTATTTATTATAAAATTCTCATCATTAAATTCCAAACATTTTATGTTATAATTTTTTATTAAATAATCTATTTCTTTTTTTACATTTTCAATAGATCTATATCTTACTTTTCTTTGCCACATAACTTTAGAAGCACAATAAGTACATCTATAAGGACACCCCCTCAAAGAAAAAAATATTGTAAATGGTTTTAGTTTAACATTTCCGCCAAAACTAGTGTGGTGTGCGGGAGGAGAATATTTTTTCATAGGCACCAGATCATAAGCAGGAATTGGCAAAATATTTATGTCTTCTATTAATCCCCTTAATTGATTTACATTTACTTCATTATCTCTTCTAAATGTTAATCCATTAATATTTTCATAATCTTTTCTATTTTTTTCTATATATGAACATAATTCATGAAACGTAATCTCTCCTTCTCCAATTACTCCAAAATCAATCTCTTTGAATGTTTCAATTGTTTCTTTTGGCAAGGCGGTAATATGGTCTCCACCCAATACTGTAATTATTTTTGGGTTTATTGATTTTGCAATCCTAAAAACTTCTACAGCGTTTTTTAGATTTGGAGTTAAGGAGCCGCAACCAATAATATTTATATCTTTAGAAATACGATTTTTTATTTCATCTTTATTTAATTGTTCAGCTTGAATGTCTAGGATCTCAATCTCTTTAAATCCATTTTCTCTCATATAAGCCGCTATACATAATAATCCCATTGGTTGTGATAAACCAGCCACAGTTGGAACTTTTTTGTATACTTCTTGATGAGATGGATTTACTAATAAAATTTTCATAGTTTTTTTTGTTTTAAATTTCTTTAAAAGCTTTTTGTTGGTTAGTTATCTTTTATGGTTTAAATTCTTGTTCATTAAATACGTTTTTATTTAGTATATCTATCTTAATGATTATAAAATGTATTTTAGTTTTAAAATCAAGTCTATAATCTATATATTCTTTGTTGAATTTTTGTATTTAAATCTATTGAGAGTATTTTTTGTAATAAAAAGATTTATATATCAATTGATATACTAAATGTTATGCAAAAACAAATTAACTCTTTAGCGAGATCTCCTACATTAAGTACAGTATTAATGATAGAAAGG
>JAGVZW010000007.1 GCA_018302235.1 Candidatus Woesearchaeota archaeon | reverse complement strand
AATTTTTTGTGCTAATTTTTTAAGATAGTCTTCTGGTTTTATATCTACCCAAATTATTTTTGGATTGTGTTCATCTGGAAAGAATCCTAATTCTTTTAGGATTAATTCATGTTTTTTATATTTTATATTTTTTAGTGATTCTTGAATTTTTTTGATTTGA
The DNA here is from genome assembly GCA_018302235.1 of Candidatus Woesearchaeota archaeon. Lineage (GTDB taxonomy): Archaea > Nanobdellota > Nanobdellia > SCGC-AAA011-G17 > GW2011-AR18 > DATDVT01. The sequence continues at coordinate 12,900 of JAGVZW010000007.1, read as the reverse complement.
TCTTCTGTTGTTTCTCCTAGAAATTTTAATGTTAGATGTAGGTGTTTTTTTGCTACCCATTTTACTTTAAGGTCTTTTGGGAAATTTTTTTGTAGATTAAATAGATATTCTTTAATTTCTTCTGGTAAATCTAAGGCAATGAATGTTCTCACATTGTTAAATAAATCTTAGTTTTTAAATAGTTATTTGTTTTTTTATAATTATGAATAAGGCAGTAGCTCTATTATTGATAACCATTTTATTATTTTCCTTAATTTTATTTTTATTCAATCAAATCAATTATATTATTTTTTGGTTGGTTATTTTATTTGTAGCAATTATAACATATTGGAAGCGGATAATGCAAATCTTCAAAATATAATTTATATCTAGTCAAATATTACAAAGACCAGTAAAAACCCTAAATTAATTCAGAGATAATTTTAGCTGCTAATTTAGACGTAATATTATTTACGTCTTTTTTCGGGTTTACTTCTACTATATCTATTAATTTCACTGTTTTTATTTTCATCAATCTTTGAATGAGATATATAAATTCTCTAATTTGTATACCTCCAGGTTCAGGGTAACCAGTTCCAGGTACACATGATGAGTCTAATACATCAATATCTATTGATAGATAAATATTTTCAAAAGTCAATATTTTTTCTGTTATCAAATCAGCACACTCTTGTATACCCAATTCAAAAATTTTTTTCATATCATATATTAATATTTTATTTTTATCTAAAAAATCCAATTCATTTTTTGAAAATACCCTTAAACCAATAAGAACTAAGTTATCGATTTTTAAATAGTTATTTTCTATAAGCATTCTAAGATAATCCTCATGTGTAGGCTCATTAAAGCTTGAAATTTCTAAATCAGGGTGAGCATCCAAAACTATCAAAGAGACATTAGAATGTCTTTCAGAGAATGCCTTAAATGAGGAAAAAGTAATCGAATGATCACCTCCAATAATAATTGCTTTTTCATTAATTTCTTTTATTTTACTATAGATATCACTGTGATTCTTTGTTAAATTATTTGAAATTAAAATTTCTTCACTATTAAAAATTATTTTTTGTTTGTTTTCATTATATTCATAGTTCTTTAATTCCTCTAAAATTTGTGCAGGAGCAGTTTCAGTACCAATATTTTTGTTCAATGATCCTTGTGATAACGGACATTTTATTATTAACATTATATTCTTCAGAAGATAAATCTTATAAATGTATATTTTATTATGTTAAATATGGAGCATGACGAAAGAAATAATATATTAAGAATATTAGAATCAGCAATTATCTGCGTTAAAGAAGGTAATATCAATAAATTAAAAGAATTAAGTGACCAAACTATTCATGATGCTAGTACATACCAAGATCAATATTGTACATCAATTGCTGTTATTATGTATTCTTTATTCAAAATATTTTCTAGGATAGATTATAAACAAAAAGCTGGTTGGCAAGAATACGAAAATGGAATTTTATCTTTATTAGAATCAATGAAAAATAATCTTAAACTCAAAAACTACAGTAGTTTTGATAGATCAATAAAAAGATTTTTTTTAATAATCAACAAAATTGAAGGAAAGTTAAAATTATATGTTCAAGATGTTATAAATAATGCTAAAATCTCTAAAGGATCTAGATTATATGAACATGGAATTTCTTTAGCAAGAACTGCTGAATTATTTGGAGTTAGTGCTTACGAACTAATGAGCTATGTTGGTAAAACCGGAATTGCAGATGTTTATACTCCTAAAAAAAATATGCTTGTAAAGAGATTAACAATGGCAAGGGGATTATTTAATGAATAAAATAGTTGTTTTTGATACAAGCAGCATCATTACAATAGTTACAAATAATCTCTCTAATATCTTAAAAAATTTAAAAAAAAACGTTAGATTTTTTATATCGAAAGAGGTTAAAAAAGAGCTAGTAGATTACCCTATAAGAATAAAAAGATTTAAACTAGAAGCAATGCAAGTAATGGAGTTAATAGATGAGGGTATATTTGAAGTTTCAGATATAAAGAATAAAATTAATATAATGGATTTGGCGAATAACATATTTTATGTTAAGAAAAAACCATTAAATCTACTGCATAAAGCAGAAATAGACAGCCTAATTCTCTGTGAAGAATTAAATGCAGATTGTTATATAGTTGATGAAAGAACTATGAGGTTATTTATTGAGGATATTAAAGATATGAAAAGTTTATTAGAGAATAAATTACACGTTAAGGTAGATTTTAATGCTTCTAATTACCAAAAATTTAGAGAAAAATACAAAAACATTAAAATTCTGAGAAGTAGTGAGTTAATGGTTGTTGCATATGAAAAAAGATTAATGAATGGTTTAATTTCTCATAGATATGGACAACAAGATCAAATAGACGCCTTATTATGGGGTTTAAGGCTAAGGGGATGTGCTATCTCCACAGAGGAAATAGATTTAATGAAAAACATAGTTAAAAAACAATAAAAATAATATAATTTTATTAAAGAAATCTTTAAATAATACTATTTTAAGGGCATATATTACCTATATAATGCATTTTTAAATGAAACAGGCCCAAAAATATGAAATTAGTCACTACCAAAAGGTTTAAATATGATTTATTATCTCTTAATAGTAATAATATTTGAGGAGGATATCCAAAATGAAAACATTAGGAGTTTTTGCAGCTTTAATGCTGTTAGTAAGTATGTTACCAGTGTTTACAGAGGAAGTATCAGCTTTACCTTTTCAAGTGACACAAATACAGGTAAATGATATGCTGATAGACAAAGCTGATTTCTGGGGTTACTCACTAAACGTTGAAAGAGGTTCAGACTTAGAAATCACTGTTTATCTTGTTGCTGATGAGAATGCTGAAGATGTAACAGTAGAAGTAGAATTAATAGGTTATGAATATGATAGCTTAGAAGATAGAACTTCTCAATTTGATATAGAAGCTGGTGTTGCTTATAGTAAAGATTTAATAATTGAGATACCAGAGGATTTCGAGGCTTCAGATTATCATGAACTAGAAATCACAGTAAGGGATGATAATGGTAATAGTGAATTTTTGAGCTTTGATGTAAGAGTTCAAGAACAAACCCATATGTTGAACATATATGATGTTCTTATGAGTCCTAGTAAGGTAGTAGAAGCTGGTGAACCATTATTTGTCTCAGTAAGAATTGAGAATCTAGGGGATGAATTAGAAGAAGATATTAAAGTAACAGCTAGTATTCTTGAACTTGACATAGAAGATAGCACTTATATTGACGAATTAGTACCTGACTTTTGTGACAATGAAGATGACTATTGTAAGGATGAATATGATGACGAAGATGCACAATCAACAGAAGATTTGGTTCTATTTATACCAGCAGATGCAAAGTCAGATACATATAATGTAGTTGTATCATTAGAATATAACAGGGGTCATGAGTTAGTTGAAGACAAAGAAAGTTATATGATAGAAATTACAGGTATAGCATCTGAAGAAGAAACAGAAAATAACGCTCTAGTAACCGTAGATAGCAGTAAAAGAGACATAGAAGTTGGTACAGGTGTAGTTTACACATTAACTATAGCTAACTTAGGTGAAGAGGAAAAAACATATGCTGTTGTTGTTGACGGTGTTGGAAGTTGGGGAGACTCAAGAGTTGATCCAAGTTTTGTAACAGTAAGTCCTGGTGAAACAGCTGAATCATTCATATATATAACAGCAGATGAAGAAGCTAGCGAAGGTACAAAATCTTTCACTGTCAAGGTTAAAGATGGAGAAAACATAGTAGCTCAGTCAACATTAGAATCTAATGTTGGTGGTGTAGCGACAAGTGATGACTTTGTTGTTAAGAAAGCATTGGAAATCGGATTCATTGTTTTAATTGCTTTATTGGTCTTATTGGTAATAATAGTTATTATCAAAAAAATAGTACAGAGCAAAAATAACGATGAAGAAGAAGTAGAAGGTCAATCCTACTACTAAATGTTTTCTTTTTTTATATATTTTTTTTACTATATTTTATAGACTCAATTTCTTTATTAATCTGTTTTTGGTATAATTTTTATGAGAGTTGTATATCTGTTATTCTTATTAATGCTTATTGTTAGCTTTAATGTTCATGCAATAAAAGATGTATGCCCTAGAGACACTTTACTATTCATAAACAGCTTTGAAAATCAGGAAAATAATCCTATGAGTTATTCTATCTTTCTAAGTGGATCTGGTGCTAAATGGGGCACTGTAGTACCCACTAGTTTAATATTAGATCCTGGTGAAGAGGAAAATTTTTTCGTTTATGTTACACCATTAAAAGATGCTACTGATGGAAAATATAGTCTAGATATCTCAGTTAAAGCAAATAATTTCGAAAAAAGTTATAATTACGAATTTGTCGTCAAAGATTGTTCAGCATATAATTTAGAATTAAAACAAAATATCGAAGAAAGCTGTAATGGCCAAGATATTGAATACATTATAAACATTCAAAATTTAGGCTCTTATAAACAAGATTTTGATTTAAAGATAAGGGGAATTGAGGCATTATTAAGCGACGAAAGATTAACTTTAGACAGCCAAGAATCTAAAGATATAAGGGTGTATATTAAATCTCCAGTTAAACCAGATGAATATAACTTTATCTTTAGTGCTAAAAGTTTAGATAGTGGTGTAGAAGAATCTGTAGATCTTAATCTAGATGTTAAAGGATGTTATGATTTTAATGTTTTATCAGTAAAAGATTATTACGATGTATGTGGTGGAGATTTTGTTAAGATTCCTATGACAGTTAAGAATGACGGAACTGTACTAAATGAGTTTAAAGTGAGTTTAACAGAGAAAGAAGATTGGATGGGATTAGAGCATACTAGTGGAATAATAGATGTTGGAGAGGAACTTGTTTTCAATATAGTTTTATTTCCAGAATACGGTTTAGAGGGAAATTTTAATGGAAAATGGGAGGTTATTCCATCTAAAGGAGATTTAAAAGCAGATGGCTCTTTTGTTGCAAGCATTAAAAAATGCGAAAAGATTGAATTAAGAAATATTGGAGATATAGATATTTGCAATAATATAAAAAATGATTATCAGTTTTTTGTTAAAAATATTGGAATAATTGCAGATAATTACACAGTAAATATAGAGGGAGAAAACTGGGCTAATTTAAGCTCTAACCAATTTGAATTAAATCCAGAAGAAGAAAAAGCTATAGTTCTATCTCTAAGTCCCCAAATAGAAGGACAATATAATTTTAAGATATCTGTAAAAGATAACAAAATCTCAGATAGTCGAGATTTTAAAGTAAATGTTATCAGCACTAAAGAATGTTTCAATGCTAATTTAGAGAGTGATAATAATACTAATGTATATTTTGATTCTATTGCAACATTTCCAGTAACAATAACAAATTTGGGGCTTGAAAAAACAACATATGGGTTGAGTTTAACAGGGGATGGCCTAAATTTTGTACAATTAAACCCCAATATATTAGAGCTAGAAAAAGGAGAAAGTAAAATTGTTTATTTATATATTGCGCCAAAAAATGGAGAAGAAAGAGTATATAATCTAAAATTAAATGTAAACAAAGATGATGTCTTAATTACAAGTAAGGATATATTAATCAATGTTAAAATTGAAGCTGGAGATTTAGTTGTTTTAGAAGAAAATAATGAAACCTCTTGGAATAGGATTAAAGATTGGTTAAATGAAACTAATGAGACACAAAAGATTGAACAAAATAATACTAATGCAGAAGAATTTTGGACAAAATACGAATACTTTATTTATATTGGAATTATAATATATTTATTAATCCTATTAGGAATAAGATTAAATATTTTCAAGAAATTTGTTGAATTTTTTGATGATGATATAGAAGAAGAACCTAAGGAGAAGAACTAGATCTCTTTAGAGCTATATTCTCTGCAAATAATTTTGATATCGTTATATTAAAATTATGTAACTTATGCAAAGAATCATTTAATGCTGCAGTCAATTCCCTTGATGTTAACGTTAGTTCTTTTATATCTAAAATCTCTATAGAAGATGGTGTGTAATTAAAACAAAAATAATTTAGATGAATAAAATCCTTAATTTCTAATTCTAATTCCATAAATGTTGACCAAAGTTTTTTTTCCTGTATGGGTTCTTCTATAAAATCCTTTTTTACATGAATATTTTCCTCATTTTTTAAGGTCTCTAAAATTTTATTAGCTATTTCTTTTACATGCTCTTTTGGAAACCCCAAAATTTCTATTATTGCTCTAATTGAAAAGGTCATTTTTACCTAGCACTATTAATATTAATACTGTGCAAAATAAATAAATTTCTTTATTATCCTGCACATCATATAAAACATGGGGTTTCATAGTTTTTATAAATCTTTTTGTTTCTTTTGGAAAAATCATTATTTTTTTCTCTGATTTTATAGTTTTATTACACTCGAATATATAAGATTCTGCTCTTATTGTTTTAATTTCCTTTTTATCTGCTGGTATACTTGTTTGTTTCTTTATTGGTTTATTATCCAAATAAATAAATATTCTATTATTTGTTTTTGTTAATTTAGTGTCAAAATTTATCATTTGGTTACTATAATAATACTCTAAATCTGTGATAATCACCAGAGAAATATTGCATGGATCTGAATTTTTTTCACAAGGCGACTCTTCTATTTTAGGATTATCATAAGAAATTTTATCTACTATTTGATTATTTTTATATAAATAAATTGTATCTAGGTTATTTAAATTATTTCCTATCATTTTTCCTGATGTATAAATAGAACAATTTAAATTAAGATAAGGTGAACCTTCTTCTACTATTAGTGTAAAATTAGAATTATTTACAAATTTAAGTAATGTCAAGGTATTGTTTCTTTTTTCATCACCTACTGTATACTCAGAAAGATTATTAGTGCCTTGAATTTCTAAATATTCTCTTGTATTGTCTTTCCCTTCTGGGTTGTACATTATTTCATTTATGTTTATTGCTAGACTTTGTGGAATCAAAAAAAGTGCTATTAAAAGATATTTCATAACTTTATTTTTATTTTTCAGTTTATATTTCTTAGGTAAAAATCTTCGAAAAGTTTTCTTGGCAACTTAGGATGATGCTAAAAAATTTGTAGAATCGCTAGAGGATTAAAAATTCTTGGCACACTAGAAATATTATGGCTTGCTAAGGAAAATTCATCCTTTGCAGTGGAGATGAGGTCATTCTATTTATTATATTTTATATAAACACAAATCCTTTAAATTTATAACTTTAATTCAAACTAAAGCTTAGGAAACCTATTTTAAGAAGAAATTATTTTTAAATTGACTAATGGAGGTTACAAAAATGAAAAATACAATATTCATAATATTAGTTATTGGTTTAATTACACTATCAGCATGTACATTTACAACAGACTCAAATAATCAAGAAAACACAATAAATGTACAAGGAAACTCAGAATTAAGGTTTCAACCAGATGAGGCTGAAGTCTCGATTGGGGTTTCTATTCTAAAACCTACAGCAAAAGAAGCTCAAGATGAAGTTAACAAAGTAATTAATCAGATTATAGATAATTTAAGATATAAGGGATTTGATGAAAAAGATATACAGACAGAACAAATTTCTTTGTATGAAGATTATTCTTGGAGTGAAGATGGAAGAGAATCTCTGGGTTGGAGAGCAACTCAAAATCTTTTAGTAAAATCAGATGATATAACAAAAGTTGGAGATATAATTGATGCAGCTACAGAAGGTGGAGCCAATCAAATAAATAATATCAACTTTGGATTATCAGAAGCTAAAGAACAAGAGTATAAAGCTCAAGCATTATCTGAAGCAACAAAATCTGCAAAAGATAAAGCAGAAATTATAGCTAATAGTCTAAATGTAAAATTACATGAACTTAGATCTGTAACAGAATCAAATTATTATTATGTACCTTATAGATATGATATGGCTATGGGTGTAGAAAAAGCAGCAGATGAGGCAGCTACAATCTTGCCACAAGAGGTAACAATTACAGCACAAGTCGCTTTAATTTATACAACTAAATAATTTTATTTATTTTTTCCATAATTCATTAAAAAAGTTCTTATAACGCAAAGAAATATCTTCATTTTTAATAATAAAAGAATATATCTTAGAAGAAAAGTAAATTGTAGCAACCATTTTTTTAGTTATAACTAAATAAGCAGGAGAAATACTTTCTGTTCTTTTTGTGAATGTTAGCTTTTTTCTCTTACTAATATCCCACCATTCCTCATTCCAAGAAATAGAATCCTTATCTAACAATAGTTTGCACTTTATTTTTGTTTTTATTCGCCTTTTCTGCCAATCTTTAAGATAACCACCAATATTTTTATTTATTTTAGGAGAACCAAGAATTAAAACAACATCATCTTCTTTTAGATCTTCAATAACCATTTCTAAGACAGTCTTCATTCCATTTATGCCTTCAAATGAACTAACCAATTCTTCATTTTTTACTGATCCTTTTTTAGAATTTAAAATTTCGACAATCTCATTAATTTTTATTTGACTGGATTTAATTTCGTCTTTTTCTTTATCAATTAAATTATTCAATCTAGAGGGATTAGCAGCAACAAAATATTTTTTTCCATTTTTATTTATTGAACTAACTAAACCTTTTTCCGCTAGTCTTTTTAATATATCATAAATTTTTGAATGTGAAACTTTAGAATTTTTTATAATATTACCTATATAGCTCTCATTTAATTCAACTAAAGCAATATATACTTTAGATTCTCCCCCTGTAAGCAAAGGTATTTCCATAAAAAAATAAACATCTAAATGTTTTTAAAACTTTCCCCCACCTATGAGTAGAAAAGAATTAAATTGAAATCATATATCTATATTTTATGAAAAACATTCCAAAAGCAGATCTACACATGCATATTGGTGGATCTTATCCATTAGGTTATATAAGGACTATAACATCAAAACAAGAATTTCTTTCATTAGAAGAATCCTTAAATCAAATTAAACAAAAAGGAACAGATTATGATTCTGTGTTTAAGGTATTTTCTTTATTAAAAAAAATAATTAACGCTGAAGAAAGAGTCCATAATGGAACAAGAGCAATATTAGATTTATTAAAACAAGATAACGTAGTTTATGCCGAATTAAGAACTTTTTTAAAAGATTTTGGAAATGGATTAGAATCGCATCTTGTATCTATACTGTCTGCAATGGAAAATTCAGATTCTAAATTATTATTAAGCTTAGCTAAAACCTCTTCAGAAAAATATGCCTTAGAAACAATAAGATTAGCTTCCAAATATCCTCAAGTGGTAGGAATAGATGTCTGTGAAAATGAAAAAGAAGGTAAACTTGAAGATATTTTAACATATCTATTAATTGCAAAAGAGACTGGATTAAAACTAACAGTTCATTTAGGTGAAGTTAAAGACAAAGATCCTTATAAAATAATAAGAAAAATAAAGCCAGATAGAATTTCCCATGCCGTTTTTTTGAGTGAACAAACAAGAGATTATATTTTAGAAACAAAAACACCAATAGAAATATGTCTCTCTAGTAATCTTGGAACAGGCCTAGTTAGAAATATAGCTGAACACGCTATGAATGCATACAAAAGTAATCCATTAATAATCTGTACAGATGATCCTTTAATTTTTTCAACAAGTTTATCTCAAGAATACGAAAAATTAGATGGTAGTTATATTTTAGAAAATTTAGTTGCTAATTCATTCAAATATTCATTCAAGGGAGTAAAATAAAATGTCAATGTATTTACCAATGTATAGGCAAGATTCCATTCAATTAAAAAATATTCTAATAAAAAGAGTAATTTCTACGTTTCATAGTACAAAGGAATGGGATTATATGCTATGTTTTGGTCCTGCAATAGTTGCTTATACGGTTAGTAGAAGAAACGTAGATTTTTTGAAAATAGCATATGTTAAGATACCAAATCTCAGAGTGGGCTATTGGGATACTGGAGAAAAAGGAGGAATAGCTGTTGTGGATATTAAGTTGCCTGCAAGAATTGATTGGGATCCACTTTCTCGTTTAGAGGAAATGATTAAGTGTGACATAGATACAAAAATAAGCCAAGAATTTGGGTTAAATATTGAAACATATTTAAGAGTAACTAAAGAGGAAGAAGAAGAATTTAGTATGAGTGATAGATATCTTTTTAATATACCTGAACATAACTTCTTAGAATATGTTAGTTAAAAAATTAACTTGATTTATTAATTATTTTTTTGTTAATAACTCCATTCTTTATTTGAGGTTTTTTTAACAATCTTTATTTAGACGTTATAATTTTGGTATTTAATGAATATTTTAGAAGAGATAATAAAGTTAGCATTAAGAGCATATAGAAAAAAGAACAATTATAGAGTGTTGGTACTTATATTAGATAAACTAGAATTAATTAATTTAAAAGAAGTCAAGCAAAAAGAATTAATTAAGCAAATAAAAGAGATTATAGTATTTGCAAAAGAATTAAGAATAAATTCAAATAAAAGGACAATAAATGAATTTTTAATGAAAATTATAGGTCTTTCACAATTCGAAACAAAAACTTTTAAACAAAAAATTCTATATAATGGAACATGTTTAGCTGTAATATTTATTTTGTTAAAAGGTGGTTTCGATTTCGGAAATCCAAATGCTTTCTTCTTTCTAAATAAAAAAGCCGCTATATATTATGCTTCTTCTAATCCAAGCTTCGCCGCTAAACAAATATTCGAGATGATAGGTTTAGATTATGGGAAAGTTACATCAAAAGAAGATAGAAAAATACTAGAACAACCAATAGTTCTAGAATTTGAAAATAAAAATTTAGATCTTAAATTTTGTGGGATTGAAATTACTACAGGAGAGTTAGAATTTTCAATTAAGGATAAAATTCCCCTTTCCTATTTAACAGAACGATGTAAAAAAGAAATTATACATAGGCTAAAGATACAACAAGGTGAACAAGAATATATTAGATTATATGGATAAAGCCTTTAGACTTTTGTCTCTTTTCATTACCTCTACAGCTATTTTTAGAAAAATATCTTTTGATTGAATACTATTCAAGATAGATAAAGCCAACCCATCCTCTCCAGATTCATAATATGATTTTGCTAATAATAAACATAATTTTGTTCTAGTTCCCTCAGAAATATCCCTGCAATTTAGTCCTTCGTGTAATATCAATCTCTCCTGAGAATTATTACCATTTAAAGAGTAAAGAGCACCAAGTTTACCTGCTAAAGTTGCCTTTAGTTCAGGATCATCTCTAACTTTTCTATATTCTAATTCTGTAACATATATCTGCAATTCTCTTGAATCAGGAAGATTAAACAAATAAAGATTCCAGAGATTTTCAATTAATTTTTCTAATTCCTCTCTCCCCCTTAGGCTTTCAATCCATTTTTGAGGTATTTTACTATAACCATTTAAGCATCCACTTAAAGAAGCAGTCATTGAAGTATTTGTATCAGTATCTCCTCCAGAATTTAAAGCCAGTAAAACGCTATTTTCAAAATTATTGGGTGATTTTAAAAAACAATAGATTGCAAAAGGAACTGATTCAAGAACATACGCACTTGTTCCGATATATGAGGGATTAAGTCTATTTAGATTTTCAGAAATGTAAATTAATTTTTTTTCTAAATCTGAGGAATATTTAGAAACCAAACGAGTAATAAATCTAGTATAATCATTTTTTTTAAATCCATCTTTATTTTGAACTAGGTATGCAATAGAACCAGATATTGCTAATGCACCAGCTATAGATTTTGGGTCTGTATGGGTTATTTTAGATGATTTAACGGTTGTTTTTTTCAATAAGCTCAAATCATTGGGGTGACTATATAATAATCCTAATGGTGCAATTCTCATAGCAGCACCGTTTCCAGCGGAATCTATCCCACTTTCTGAAGGATATCTTCCTCTACTTAAATTTATACATGCTTCTTGTGTAGCCAACCCAAAAGAATTAGCTTTAGGTAGCCATCTAACAAATCTTCTCGACAAATCATCTACAGAAAATGCACCTACTTCAGTTAAAGAAGAGATTAATCTTCAGAAGAATAACCTTCTATGGGGTTACCCAATGCATCACCTATAGCTCCGCCAATTATACATCCATAAAAAGAATCTTCAATAGATTTAAGCATGTAATTAATAATAAAGAAAAATTTATAAAGCTCTCATTTATTAATTATTTTTTTTTGTTGAGAGCTCCATTCTTTATTTGGGGTTTTCTTTACCCATTCAGCATATTTTTTAATAAAGTCCAATCTATCTTTAAGATTCTTTTCTTTAAACCCTTCCAATTCCTTTACATCAAGTTCAATTTCCATTTTTTATACTCTTCCTTAACCGCTAATTTTTTAACATATTCTTCTAATTTAAACATATCTAATTTGCTTTTAAAGATTTTATAAAAATTGCAAAAGAAAACCAACTAATTCATTGGTTGGATGAATTTTGCACTGGATATGGACGCACAAAATATATAAATAAATTTCACTTAGTTTAGTTATGATAAGCTATAAGTTCCGGTTATCAACAATGTTATCTGAAAAGAGAATTGGATGAAATCAAATGAAAGAAGCACTATACTATAAAAAATTAAAAGAAAATAAAGTACAATGTCTTCTTTGCCCACATTTTTGTTTGATTAAAAATAATCAAGTAGGTAAATGTAATATAAGAAAAAATAACGAAGGTATACTATACTCTTTATCTTACAATCATCTATTAGCAATAAATTTAGATAATATAGAAAAAAAGCCATTGTACCATTTTTTGCCAGGAACAAAAACGTTTTCTATAGGAATGGCAGGTTGTAATTTAAAGTGTTTAAACTGTCAAAATTGGGAGCTTTCACAAAGAGGTTATGATAATTTACAAACAAAAGAAACCACTTCTTCAGAG